>RFOJ01000055.1 GCA_009926705.1 Acidimicrobiia bacterium | reverse complement strand
TTCGTTGTGACCGTGGCGGCGGTAGCAGACCATGTCGATGACGACATCTTTGTGGAACGCCTGTCGGTAGTCGAACGCCATCTTCGCGACTCGCACGCAAGCTTCGGGGTCGTCACCGTTCACGTGGAAAATCGGCGCACCAACCGACTTGGCGACGTCGCTGCAGTACTGCGACGAACGCGCGTACTCGGGCGACGTGGTGAAGCCGATCTGGTTGTTGATGATGAGATGAATCGTTCCACCGACGCGGTATCCGCTCGTGTCGCTCATTGCGAGGCACTCTGCGACCACTCCCTGACCGGCGAATGCGGCGTCACCGTGGATGAGAAGCGGAAGCACGCTGAACGCACCGGGCGGTTCGATCTGGTCTTGCATCGCGCGCACCATGCCAAGCACAATCGGGTCGACTGTCTCCAAGTGGCTTGGGTTGGAGGCGAGCTCGACGGGCAACAGCGCACCGCTGCGCGCCTGGAACTTGCCGCTCGCGCCGAGGTGGTATTTCACGTCACCCGAACCCTGCACCGCGTGCGGGTCGACGTGACCTTCGAATTCGGCGAAGAGTTGGCCGAGCTTCTTGCCCATGACGTTGGCGAGAACGTTGAGTCGACCGCGGTGAGCCATGCCGAGAACGGCGCCATCGAGCGAATGGTCGGCGGCGAGGTTGAGAATGGTGTCGAGAATCGGCACCGCAGACTCGGCGCCTTCGAGACCGAACCGTTTTGTGCCGACGTACTTCGTGGCGAGGAATCGTTCGAACGCTTCCGCTGCATTCAGGCGCTCGAGCACCACCATCGGATCGAACTCGAAATCGTCTTCGCGGTGACCTTCAACGCGTTCTTGCACCCAGCGCTGCTCGTCGGTGCTCTGGATGTGCATGTATTCGATGCCGATCGTGCGGCAGTAGGCGTCGCGCAGCACGCCGAGCAGCGCCCCGAGCGTGGACCGTTGCACTCCCCCGACGCCACCGGTGGCGAACTCGCGATCCAAGTCCCAGATGGTGAGGCCGTAGGTGAGCGGGTCGAGCTCCTTTGGCATCTTCGGTTCTTTCCAGCGCAGCGGATCCAAGTCGGCGATCAGGTGGCCGCGCACTCGGTGCACGCGTATGAGCGTCGCCACCTGCATCTGCTTGTGTGCCTGCAAGTCGACGCCTTCGAGGTCGTTCGTGTCGGCGCGCCATTTGACCGACTCGTACGGCACGCCGAGACTGCGGAAGATCTGCTCGTAGAACCCATGCTCACCGAGCAGTAGTTCACTGACGTACTTGAGGAAGAGCCCGCTCTCTGCACCCTGGATAATGCGGTGGTCGTAGGTGCTGGTGATCGTCACGACTTTCGAGACGCCGAGTTGCACGAGCGCCCGCTCGTCGCTGCCCTGGAATTCCGCCGGGTAGTCAATCGAACCGACTCCCACGATGACACCTTGTCCAGCCATGAGCCGCGGCACTGACTGGTTGGTTCCGATGGTGCCGGGGTTCGTCAGGCTCACGTTCGCGCCCTGGAAGTCGTCAACTGTCAACTTGTTGGTGCGCACCTTGCGGATGATCTCTTCGTACGCCAGCAAGAAGCCCATGAAGTCGAGCGTGTCCGCGCCCTTCAGCACCGGCACCACGAGCGTGCGCTGACCGCCGCCCTTGTCGACGTCGACGGCGAGACCGAGGTTCACGTTGGTGTGTCGCTGCAACTGCGGCTTGCCATCACCGTCGACGACGTAGACGTTCTTCATGTTCGGCACAGCGTCGACGAGTGCGCGCACCACCGCGTAACCGATGAGGTGCGTGAAACTGACCTTCGACTGACCGGTGCGCGAGCGGTAGCCGTTGATCACACGGCGGTTGACCTCGAGCAATTTCGCCGGCATCTGGCGAACGCTCGTCGCCGTGGGCACGCTAAGGCTGCGTTCCATGTTCGTCGCGATCGCGGCTGCGACACCGCGAATCGGTTCGGGCTCTGCCGGAGGTGTCAGCGTTGCTGGTGCGGGCGCAGGCGCCTCCTGCGTCGGCACGATGCCGACTGGGCGTCGCATCGGGAACGTGTCGTCACCGTCGCGCTTGGCACCACCTGATGCCGACGCTCCACTGCCCGCCACACCGCGAGCGAGGGTCGCTCCGTTGCCGTTCGGGAATCCGTTCGAAGTGGCGGCACGTGGTGCGTCACCGGGCTTGTAGTCGCTGAAAAATTCCCGCCACTGTTCGCTGACGGCGGCCGGGTTGTCGCGGAAACGTTCGTACATCTCCTCGACGAGCCAGGAGTTGGTTCCGAAGTCGTCGCCCGAGGGCGAACCTGGCGCCGTATTCGTGGGGGAACTCACGTCTACAGCGTAGTTATCCGCGCCCTACGGGCGTCTTGCGACGGCCTCGTCAGGCGAACAAGACCTCTGACAATACGTAGAGCACGAGCCACAGGATGCCGCTCGTGATGAGCGCGTTCTTGTGCGACTCGTAGGGCCACAGCAGTTTGTTGGTGGCTGCGGTGCCGCCGAGTTTGCCGAGAGCGTTCAACTGCAGGATCGCGCCGATGACGACGGCAACGATGAGGTAGGTCATCGCGTCCGAGCTGGTCGCGTTGTTGAAGCTTTCGCCGTAGAAGTGGGCGGTGCCGACCATGAACCACAGCATCGAGACGGAGAAGATCATGTTCTGGCGAGAAGCGAGCAGGGCGCGACGACCGGCTGCTGCCGCGTTCGGGTCGGCCTGTCCCCCGCCGAGCACGTTCACGGCGTTGGCGAGCACGATCTTCTGGTTCTTCCAGATCACCATCCACACGTTCGCGGCCATCGTGATTGCAAAGAGCATGCCCACGGTGATCGTGGCGTTCTTCGCGTTGAGCGAGTTGCCGCCTTCCCAGTTGAGGAAGTTGTCGTAGTACGACGGCTGACCGGTGATGAGAAGACCGGTACCGAGGGTCATGATGGCCGCCCAGCGGAACCACCAGAGTGCGCGGCGTGCGAGCTTGTCGAGCGTGATGTTGCGGGCCTTTGCCTCGTCGCCGTACGACGCGAGGGCAGGCACTTGCACGAGATTGAAGTAGTAGAGCAGACCGATCCAGGCGATGCCCACCAGCACGTGCAGGTAGCGCATGAAGAAATTGAGGAAGTAATCCCCTGAGAACAGTTCCACCGTGTGACCTCCCAGTCGCTATTCGTGGTGCAGACGACGTACGTCGCTGCGCATACGAAGGTAGTGGAAACTAGGTTGTACGGGGATGACTGCCGAATTCATCTACACCTGTCACAAACTTGGGCGTTTCTACCCGCCCGACCGCCAGGTGTTGGCAGACATCTCCCTCTCCTTTTATCCCGGCGCGAAAATCGGCGTGCTCGGCTCCAACGGCAGCGGCAAGTCAAGCCTGCTCAAGATCATGGCTGGCCTCGACGACGGTTACACCGGTGAGGCCCGCCTCACGCCGGGGTTCAGCGTCGGTCTTCTCGCACAGGAACCGCAGCTCGACCCGAAGAAGGATGTACTTGGCAACGTGATGGACGGCGTCGCGCCGATTCGCGACCTGCTTGCCGAATACGAGAAGGTCACCGCGATGTGGGGTGAGCCCGATGCCGACTTCGAAAAAGTTGGGGCGCGCCAGGCCGAGCTCGAGGCGAAGATTGCGGCCAGTGACGCGTGGAGCCTCGAACGCAACGTGGAGATCGCGATGGATGCGTTGCGCTGCCCGCCCAACGATGCAGACGTCACCAAGCTGTCGGGTGGCGAACGTCGACGTGTCGCGCTCTGTCGTCTGCTGCTCTCCCGTCCCGACTTGCTGCTGCTCGACGAACCGACGAACCACCTCGACGCAGAGAGCGTCGACTGGCTCGAGCGTTTCTTGCAGGAGTACTCAGGCACCGTCATCGCCATCACCCACGACCGCTACTTCTTGGACAACGTGGCCAAGTGGATTCTCGAACTCGACCGCGGCCGTGGCATCCCGTTCTCTGGCAACTATTCGAGCTGGCTCGAGCAGAAACAAGAGCGACTCGCACAAGAAGAGAAATCAAACGAGGTTCGACGCCGGACGTTGCAGCGCGAACTGGAGTGGGTGCGCATGGCGCCCAAGGCCAGACAAGCAAAGGGCAAGGCGCGACTCGCCGCGTATGAGAAACTTCACGCCGAAGCGCAGGCTGCCGAGCGTGGCCCTGACAAGTTGGAAATCACGATTCCTGCCGGCAAACGACTCGGCGACACCGTCATCAAAGTGGAGAACCTCTCGAAGGGCTACGGCGACCGGCTGCTCATCGAGAACCTCTCCTTCTCATTGCCGCCTGCCGGCATCGTCGGCATCATCGGCGCGAACGGTGCAGGTAAGACGACGCTCTTTCGCATGCTCACCGGTCAGGAGAAGCCTGACACCGGCACCGTCACCGTCGGCGACACGGTGCAACTCAGTTACGTCGACCAGAGCCGCGACTCGCTGAACGCGGAGAACAGCGTGTATGAGGAAATCACCGGCGGCGCTGACACGTTGAAAGTCGGCGGGCGGGAGATCCACGGTCGCGCCTACGTGGCGAGCTTCAACTTCAAAGGCAGCGACCAACAAAAGAAGGTCGGCGAGCTCTCTGGCGGCGAGCGCAACCGCGTGCACCTGGCGAAGCTCTTGAAGAGCGGCGGCAACGTGCTGCTGCTCGACGAGCCAACCAACGACCTCGACGTCGACACCTTGCGTGCGCTCGAATCGGCCCTTGAGGCGTTTCCTGGTTGTGCCGTAGTGATCAGCCACGATCGTTGGTTCTTGGACCGCATCGCCACGCATGTGCTGGCCTTCGAAGGAAACAGCCAGGTGCGATGGTTCGAAGGCAACTTCCAGGACTACGAGGCGTGGCGGCGCAAAGAACTCGGCGTCGACGCCGAACAACCCAAGCGCTTGCGCTACAAGCCGCTCGTTCGCAAATGAGCCCGGCACCCACCGCCACAGCGGTGCGCGCGATTCGAGTCGCCTGCGTCATGTGTTTCGTCGGTGGCATCACCGGCATGATCGTCGCGTCACTGGCTGACAACAACATTGAGGCGGTGCTCACCGCGGGCGTCGTCACGGTGATGGCAGCCCTCGTCTTGCTCGCCGTCAGCACGGTCACCGCGACGCGACGCGCAGCAGAGTTCGACGACGCTGACGCCGAAATCCTCGAGCTCGGCATCCAACGAATGGTGGAATCAGGCACCGACGAAACCGCCCTGCGCGAACTCGTGCGACGCGCGATACGACTCGGCCGGCGTACGCCCGAATGATCTCTGCCTCGCTCACCGACGCCGAACTTGCCACGCAACTCGCGAGAGAAACCGGCGAGCTCCTCGTCGAGCTGCGCACGCGCATGCTGCGTGAAGATGCATCACCGTGGTACATGATGGAGGCAGGCGATGCCCTCGCCCACCAGTTCATCGTCGACTCGCTGCGCACCGCGCGCCCGAATGACGCGGTGCTCTCCGAAGAAGGTGCCGATGATCCGCGTCGCATGAGCGCCGCGCGAGTCTGGATTGTCGACCCGCTTGACGGCACATCGGAGTTCGGCGAAGGTGACCGCGACGACTGGGCGGTGCACATCGCACTGTGGGAAAAGAACGCTGGACCGCACGGCGACCTGACGGCCGCAGCAGTCGCACTTCCGAGCCTCGAGCGCACACTCTCGACGTCACCCGCGCCAGCGCAGCCGGCGCGCCAAGACCGCACGCCGCTCATGGTGGTGTCACGGTCGCGCACACCGGCGGTCGCCGCAGCCGTGGCGACCGAACTCGGCTTCGACGGCGTGCGACTCGGCTCAGCCGGAGCCAAGACCATGGCAGTCGTGCTCGGCACCGTCGACGTGTACCTGCACGCCGGAGGTCAATACCAATGGGACTCTGCTGCGCCGATTGCCGTTGCCCGCGCCGCAGGGCTGCACACGAGCCGCATCGACGGCAGTCCGCTCCTCTATAACTCGCGCGACACGTGGCTGCCCGACCTGCTCGTGTGCCAACCCCACCTTGCCGACGCCATCCTGCGGGCAGTGCGCAACTTCACAGCCAACTGACGCGCTCGGCGCGACGACCCACCGACTTGCCTCGGCAGACTGCGGGGGTGGAAAACGTCGCAGTCCGCCCCGAGGATCGCGACTGGGCGGCGTTCAGCGACAACCCGCCGTGGACGCTGACTCGCGGCACCACCGAGTGGCTGCCGCTCGTCGACGATATTCGCACTCGCGCTCGCGCCGAGTTGCCGTCACTCATGACGCCGCCGCGCATTCCGCCGATCGCCAGGTTGATCGTGGTGGTTGCACGCTTGGGTTGGGCGCTCGGCCCATGGTGGTGGCGTCGTCGCCGCGGCAAGTACGCAAGCCCCGAAGCCTCGCGCGCCGATTTGTCGCTGCGCATGCGCGTAGCGATTGAGCGACTCGGCTCGACGTACATCAAGTTGGCGCAGATCATCTCGAGCGGTGAAGGCCTCTT
>RFOJ01000054.1 GCA_009926705.1 Acidimicrobiia bacterium | reverse complement strand
TGCCGATTCCATCCTGTTCGGCAGCGCGGATGCTCACGCCGTTGCGAGCAAACACTCCGGTGACTGCGTGCAACACACCGGGCTTGTCGGCCACTTCGAGTGTGAGCATGAATTCGTTGCGCACGTCATCTGGCGGCGTGAACGTCGCCTTGGCGAAAGTGCCGAGTGAGGCATGCGTACCCTTGCGCAGGTTGACGGCTGCATCGATGACGTCGCCGAGCACCGACGACGCCGTCGGGTCGCCGCCCGCACCTCGGCCGTAGAACATCAAAGATCCCGACGCTTCGCCTTCAACCGATACCGCATTGAACGCCTCGCGCACCGCCGCCAGCGGGTGTTGCGTGTGCACCATCGCAGGGTGCACCCGAACGCTCACTGCCCCACTGTGCGGGTCGCGTTCGGCGACACCGAGCAACTTGATGACATAACCGAACTTCTTGGCCATTGCGATGTCGCCGGCGGTAAGGCGCGAAATCCCCTCGCTGGATACGTCGTCGGCCACCACGTGCACACCGAAAGCGAAATTGGCGATGATCGCGATCTTCGCGGCGGCGTCGTGGCCTTCGACATCGGCGGTGGGGTCGGCTTCGGCGTATCCCAGTTGCTGTGCGCCGCGTAGCGCCGTCGCATAGTCGGCGCCTTCTTCGGTCATCTTCGTCAAGATGTAGTTCGTTGTGCCGTTCACGATGCCGAGCACGCGGCGGATCGGCTCGCCGCGCAGGCTCTCACGCAAGGGGCGAATGAGCGGGATACCCCCGCAGACTGCGGCTTCGAACAGAAGGTCGATTCCTCGCTCGTCGGCAATCTTGAAGAGCTCGGCCGACTGTGCAGCGAGCAACGCTTTGTTGGCAGTGACGACGGGTTTGCCGCTCTCAAGCGCAGCCCGCACTACGTCGCCCGCGAGCGTGGTGCCACCCATCACTTCGACGACGAGGTCTACGTCGTCGGCAGTCGCTACGGCGAGAGGGTCGGTGCTGACGCGTGCATCCCCCACCATGCCGGGGTGCTTTGCAGCATCACGAACTGCGATACGACTGACGACGAGCGACACTCCTGTGCGCGCGCTGATGGTCTCAGCCTGGCGCGAAACAAGCGCAGTGAACGCGGAGCCGACGACGCCATGCCCGATGACACCGATGCGAACAGGCGATGCGGCGGGCGCTTTTGCGGCTTTCGCCATGTTTCAAACGCTATCGGTGACGTCGTTACGCACGAGATCGTCGTACGTCTCGCGACGCACGACGATGCGCGCAGCACCGTCGTGCACGAAGACGACAGCGGGTCGCGGCACCTTGTTGTAGTTGGAGCCCATCGAGTGTCCGTACGCACCGGTGACAGGAGTTGCGATGACGTCGCCGACGCGAATGTCGGCGGGCAACACGGCTTCCGAAATCAGCACGTCACCGCTCTCGCAGTGCTTGCCGACGATGCGCGCACCCATGGTGCGGTCGGCATCGGTGCGACTCGGCACGAACGCCTCGTACCCGCTTCCGTAGAGCACCGGACGCGGGTTGTCGCTCATGCCTCCGTCGACTGCAACGTAAGTACGGACGCCGGGGATCTGCTTGACGGTGCCGACCTCGTAAAGGGTGAGCGCCGCCGCTGCGACGATGGAGCGACCGGGCTCGACCATCACTTTGACACCGCCTTGCAACTGCTTCGTCGCGGCGCGCAGAGCACTCGCCCACTCGGTGATCGTCGGAGCATGCTCGCCGTTCAAATACGCGACACCCAGACCGCCTCCGAGTGTGAGTTCGGGAAGCCTGCATTCATTGGCGAAACGCACCATCACCTCTGCAGCTTTGGTGAAGTTCTCCGTCTCAAAGACATTCGACCCGATGTGACAGTGCAGTCCGACGAGTTCCAGGGACTTTGAAGCGCGAGCGCGCTCGACCGCTCGTTGCGCGTCACCGTTGGCGAGATTGAAGCCGAACTTGGAATCGTTTTGTCCGGTGCTGACATATTCGTGCGTGTGCACGTAGACACCCGGCGTGATTCGCAGTTGCACGCGCGGAGCCGGCAAACCCGCCGAGTGCAGCGCATCGATGCGATCGAGTTCGTCGAAGCTGTCGACCACGAGGTGGCGCACACCAGCCGTGATTGCCTCGCGTAGTTCGGCCACGCTCTTGTTGTTGCCGTGCATCACGCAGCGGTCTGCTGGTACGCCTGCATGCAAGGCGACGAAGAGCTCGCCGCCGGTCGCGACGTCGAGCAACAGGCCTTCTTCGTGCGCCAACCGCGCCATCGCACCGCAGAGGAAGGCCTTGGTCGCGTAGATCACGGCATCATCACCGAATGCCGACACTGCTTCTCGGCAGCGCGACCGTAAATGCGCTTCGTCGTAGACGAAAAGCGGGGTGCCGAATCGTTGCGCAAGGTCGTGCACGTCGACCCCGCCGACTGCCAGACGGCCTTGTTCGGTGCGTGCCGTGTCTGGCAAGAGGTGGCGAGAGACGGCGCTCACATCTGCTCCGGTGCGCCGATGCCAAGCATGCCAAGCCCGTGTTCGAGTACGCGAGCTGTGAGGTCGCACAGCGCCAATCGGCTCTGGCGCACGTCGCCGTCGGCCTTCAGCACTGGGCAGTGCTCGTAGAACGCTGTGTAACGACTCGACAACTCGTAGAGGTATGTGCACAGGCGATGCGGGCTAAACCGATCGATTGCATCGTGCACGACCGTGTCGAATTGCAGCAGACTCAGAGCGAGTGCACGCTCTGCTTGGTGCGCAACGAGCGGGCGCACGTCCCGCACAGCGCTCCGCTTCTCCCCTGCCTTGCGGAAGATGCTGCAGATTCGCGCGTGCGCATACTGCAGGTACGGAGCAGTGTTGCCGTCGAACGACAACATGCGCTCCCAATCGAACACGTAATCCTTCACGCGGTCGTTGGAAAGATCGGAGTACTTGACCGCACCGATCCCGATCTGGTGTGCGACTACCGACCGCACTGCGGGGTCGAGCTCTGGGTTCTTCTCTCGAATCGATGCCTCGGCTCGCTGCACCGCTTCGTCGAGCAGCTCGACGAGTTTCACGGCGTCACCAGACCGGCTGCGCAACATCTTGCGGTCACTGCCGAGCACGCTGCCGAATGCGACGTGCTCCATACGTGCAGGTGGCTTCAGCCAACCCGCCGACGCGGCGACCGACTCCACCATCGCCAAGTGTTGAGCCTGCGGGGCTCCGACCACGTACACCAGCAACGTCGCACCGATGTTCTCGACTCGGTCGATCACGCAGGCGAGGTCACTCGTGGCGTAGTTGTAACCGCCGTCCTTCTTGCGGATGATGAGCGGAAGCGGCTGGTTCTCGCGGTTCGTGAACCCCGGAGGGAAGACCACCTCAGCTTCGTCGTCCTGCTGCAGCAGACCAGCCGCACGCAATCGCTCGACGACCGCGGCGAGAAGGTGGTTGTAGGTGCTTTCGCCGCGCAGGTCGGAATGTTTCAGCAGCACGTCGAGCTTTTCGTACACCTGGGCGAAATACCTCGCACTCTCGGCGACGAGTAGGTTCCACAGCCGCAACGTGTCAGCGTCGCCTGCCTGGAGCGCCACCACTCGCTTGCGCGCGCGGTCTTGAAACTGTTCCGAGGCATCAAACTTCTTGCGTGCTTCTTTGTAGAACGCGTCGAGGTCGCCCACCGAGAGCTCCCTTGAAGCACCCGCTTCGCCAAGATCGACGAGATGCTCGATGAGCATGCCAAACGGGGTGCCCCAGTCGCCGATGTGGTTCTCGCGAACGACACGGTGGCCAACGGCCGTCAGCATGCGCACTAGGGCGTCACCGATGATGGTCGAACGCAAGTGCCCGACGTGCATCTCTTTGGCAACATTCGGTGCCGAGTAGTCGACGACGACAGTCTCAGTGACGGCGGCTTGGCGCAGCCCTAGAGATTCGCCGGACGCCATCTCGCGCAGCTTCTCGCCGAGGAAGGCGTCGTCAAACGTGATGTTGAGAAACCCCGGGCCGGCGACTTCAACGCTTCGGCACACTCCTACGACTTCGACACTGCGGGCAATCTGTTCCGCCACTTCTCGCGGATTCTTGCCTAATCGCTTGGCGAGTGCGAGCGCCACGTTGACTTGCGCATCTGCGTGCTCGCTCGGGCGAGCGACGGTGTCGAGCCCGCCCGTTTCACCCGGGTGGAGCCGAGCGACGGCCGCCTCAATCCGCGCAGCAATGATGGCTGCTGCACTCGTCGACGTCACCCATCCATTGTGACGGATGCATCGCGCGTTGCCGATTCACCGCGCGAGATAGCGTCGGGCGACGACAGCACCATACTGCCCTCGTAGCTCAGCGGATAGAGCACTGGCCTCCGGCGCCAGGTGTCGCAGGTTCAATTCCTGCCGAGGGCGCCAATCGCACCCCGCGACGCCCGGGTGAGCCCGTTACGGGCAGGCGGCGACGGCCTCGCAGATGGCGGCGAACCCTGCGTCTGCGTCGATGCGTTCGAGCATGGTGGTGTTGACCGCCGGCCGGTCAACCAGGTGACGGTCGTCGATGACGGTCATGCCGCGTGTGTGGTTGCCGTGCACGTCGACGGCGACGTACCGCTGGGAAGTTTGGAACATCTGCGGGTGCGTCAGCGCCAGCACCGAGCACACGTCGTGCATCGCGGGGCCGACGAAACCGACATGACGGTCAACGTAACTCTTGCTGAAGAAACGCAACAACCCCGCCAACAACGAACCGACCCGCGGGTGCGAAGCTTCGACTGCCGCGATTCGTTCAGGCGAAGCCTGAAACTCGTGCGTGAGATGCAACCCCGCCATCGTGATCGGTGCACCGCTCATGAAAACGGTCACCGCCGCTTCTGGATCGAGCCAAATGTTGAACTCTGCTGCCGGTGTGCGGTTGCCAAACCGACCGCCACCCATGAGCGAAATGCCCGCGACGCGCGCGGCGAGGTCGGGGGCGCGCGTCAACGCGAGTGCGATGTTGGTGAGCGGGCCTGTCGGCACCAGCCAGAGACCCTCGTTGGTGCGCACCGTCTCGATGATGAAGTCAACGGCATGCGTCGAATCCGCAGGACGCGAAGGTTCGGGCAACTCTGCCCCGTCCATTCCGCTCTTGCCGTGCACGTAATCGGCGAAAACGGGTGGCTGCACGAGCGGCTTGTTCGCACCGGAGTGGAGCGGCGCCTTCGAGCCACACAGGTCGAGGATGATTCGCGCGTTCCGTGTGGTGAGTTCGAGCGGCGCGTTTCCGGCGACCGTCGTCACGCCGACCACGTCGGCAAAGTGAGCGGCGACGATGAGCGCAAACGCATCGTCATGACCTGGGTCGCAATCGAGAATCATTCGCGGCCGCGGAGACATGCGTACCGAGCCTAAACCACACCGATCTCTGTAGCATCGTCGCAGTGACGCAGATGCGCGCGAGTGAGCCCAACAATGAAGGTCGCTCGGGCGGTTCGCGTCGTCACGAGTCAAGCCTCGTTCCTCTTGCGATTGCCGTCGTCATATTGTCGGTGGCTCTCGCCTGGGGTCTGCAGAAGGTGGGCGATGGCATCGCCAGTCGCGGCAGCGACACCGTCAGCGTTCGCGGACAGGCAGTTCGCAACGTGAAAGCCGACCGTGCAGTGTGGAAGATGTCGGTATCACAATCTGCCGAAACGGCTGCTCTCGCAATCGGTGGCTTGAGCGCTGGTGTCGACGTCGTGCTCGCCTACCTAGAGAAGAACGCCGTATCGAGTGAGGACATCACGCTCGGTGGTGTCAGCAGCTTCGCCAACAAGGAGTTCATCGATGGAAACGCGACAGGGAGAATCTTGTCTTACGAGGCGAATCGCGAAGTAATCATTCGCATGAATGATGTCGACAAAATCGCCGACCTTGCGGCGAACTTGGGCGAGGTGCTCGCTCGCGGCGTCAATATCTATACGGGTGGCCCCGAGTATTACCTCGACTCACTCACTGCCCTACGACCTGAACTGCTCGCAGAAGCAATGGCTGATGCGAAGGTACGGGCGACCACGCTGCTCGGCGCTGTCGACGCAGAGGTAGGAGACGTTCGATCCGTGTCGAGTGGTCCGTTCCAGGTGACGGCACGCGACTCCACCGATGTCGAGAGCGGTGGCTACTACGACACCGCGAGCATTGAAAAGACGGTCATTGCGACCGTTCTCGTCGAATTCGCAACCTCGTAGTCGCAGCGCTTTATCGCCCAATCAACTCGGCGTCGTTACGCCTGCAGAAACCACGCCGTGGTATCCGGTGGAACGATCCCACCACTTACCTCATTCGATGAGCACAACACTGTTCCTACGACGGGCGACGTCGGCTTGGCGCTCATGTTTGCAACGCACACGACACTCGGCGAACCAGCGACCGCACGTCGAAACGCGACAACACCGTCAACGCACATCTCACGCACCCACTCGAAACTGCCCCGCTGAAGTGCAGGCTGCGTGCGTCGCACGGCCGTCGCCGCACGAACGCGGTTCAGCGTCGAACCTCGGTCACCCTCTTGCGCCTCGACGCTGAGTGCCGACCACGAC
>RFOJ01000053.1 GCA_009926705.1 Acidimicrobiia bacterium | reverse complement strand
CCCGTTGCGGCATCGCGGATGACGACCTTGCACGACTGAGTGGACGAGTCGACGCCCGCCACCAGCGTCATTTCACCGGGCACCCATCAGATGTTCGACGGCAAGTTGCTGCAGGCGCACGAACCCGTATCCCTTGACGCCGGCAGCGTCGACGTCGAACCTGGCGATGCCGTCGCTCGACAGGACGTCCTTCCACGTTTCTCCGGCAGACAGCGTCGGCTTTGACAATTCGTCGACTCGAGCTGCCTTGAGGGCTTCGCACACTTCGGGATCTGCTCTGAACGCAGCAGCTCGATCACGCAGCAGTCGGTACATACGCATGTTCGCGGCGGCCGAGAACCACACGCCATCGACGTCTTCAGTGCGCGAGGGCTTGTAGTCGAAGTGTCGAGGCCCGTCGTAGGCGGGTGCACCGCTGACGCCACCGAACTCGAGCAGGTCGACGAGGCTGAACGCATTGATGAGGTCGCCGTGACCAAAGACGAGGTCTTGGTCGTATTTGATGCCGCGCTGGCCGTTCAAGTCGATGTGGAACAACTTGCCCTGCCACATCGCTTGGGCAATGCCGGAGGTGAAGTTGAGCCCAGCCATCTGCTCGTGTCCGACCTCGGGGTTGAGTCCGACGAGGTGCGAGTGCTCGAGCTTCTCGATGAACGCAATGGCGTGACCGATGGTCGGCAGCAGGATGTCGCCGCGCGGTTCGTTGGGCTTGGGTTCGATGGCGAAGCGCAGGTCGTACTTGCGCTCAATGACGAACGAGGTGAGCGTATTCATCGCTTCGGCATAACGATCGAGAGCCGCGCGAACATCTTTGGCGTGATCATATTCGGCGCCTTCACGGCCGCCCCACAACACGAATGTCTTTGCGCCGAGGTCGGCAGCTAGTTCGATGTTGCGCAGCACTTTGCGCAACGCGTATCGGCGCACGTCACGGTTATTGCTAGTGAACCCGCCATCTTTGAACACCGGGTGGGCGAACAAGTTCGTGGTGATCATCGGCACGCAGACGCCGGTCGCCGTGAGGCGCTGTTTGAACTTGGCGACAATTGCATCGCGTTCGCTCGCGCTGCTGCCGAAGGGCACGAGGTCGTCGTCGTGGAATGTCACGCCCCAGGCTCCGATCTCAGCAAGTTTGTCGACGATGTGCATCGGGTCGAGTGCGGGGCGAGTCGGTTCGCCGAACGGATCGCGAGCCTGCCAGCCGACGGTCCACATTCCGAACGAGAACTTGTCGACGGGTTTGGTTGTCATGGTGCAAACCTTTCTAGTGGCGATGGCGCTATCGGCGACGGTCGTAGCCGTGCGTATTGATCATCTGGGCGTCTTGCGTGTAGCTCTCGTGCGGCGCGATGCCGTGGCCCTCGACGATTCGGTTGAACAAGTTGAAAGCGGCGCACACCGCGATTGCATCCTTCAGTTGGTCTTGCGAGAAACCAGCCGCGTGCACCGCCTGCTTATCGTCGTCGCCGATTGTGCTCGGCGCGAGAGTCAGTTTCTTCACGTAGGCGAGCAGCGCTGACAGTCTGTGCCCCGAAATCTGGCCACTCGCGATCATCTCAAGGTCGGCTGCGTCAGCACCGAGCGACTTGGCGAACTCGGTGTGCGAGCCGCAGCAGTATTCGCAGCCATTGAGACTGCTGGTGTACGCAGCGATGACCTCTCGGTCCGCTGGGCTGAGGTGGCCAGCTTCGCGAAGGATTTCTTGGGCAAAGGTCATGAGCATCAGATACTTCTGCGGTCGTTCTCGAATAACGGCCCCGATGCCAGCTCGACTGTTGGCGAACTCGTGAAACTGCGGTCGCTGATGGTCGTGCATGCGCCAGATCCTCTCGTTGGGGGCTTGCCTCGGGAGCGAGGAAGTCCCCTCAAGATACCTAAGTTGCCTCTTCTGTGCGCTTGTGCGGTACTTGGTTTCACCTGTACCGTATTACTGCGGTCTAATCCGGACCGACCACACCAATTGGGGGAAAGAAAGAATGAAGAAAATGAGAAAGCTTGGCGCTCTCATGGCTGCAGGAGCACTCGTGCTCGCAGCATGTGGCGGCGATGACGAGTCGGCAACCACCGACACCGAAGCCGCAACTGAAGAGGCCGCCACCGAAGAAGCGAGCGGCTGCATCGTCGGCGTCTCCTGGAACAACTACCAGGAAGAGCGCTGGGCGAAGTGGGACGAGCCCGCAATCAAGGCTGCCGTTGAAGCCGGCGGCGGTACCTACATCTCGAATGACGCCAAGTCGTCGGCCGAGACGCAGGCCAGCAACTTGGAGAACCTCATCTCGCAGGGTGCACAGGTGCTCATCGTCCTTGCGCAGGACGGAACGGCGATCAAGCCGGCCGTCGAGAGCGCGATCGGACAGGGCGTTCCTGTCGTCGCCTACGACCGTTTGATCGAGGATCCGAAGGCTCTCTACATCACGTTTGACAACAAGGGTGTCGGACGTCTCGAGGCCGAGGAAATCTTCAAGCGCGTGCCGAAGGGCCGCTATGTCATCGTGAAGGGTTCGTCGACGGACGCCAATGCGGACTTCCTCCGCGAGGGCTTCGAAGAGGTCATCGGTGCAGCTGTGACTGCTGGTGACATCGAGATCGTCTCCGAGACCTACACCGACAACTGGGACCCGGCAAACGCTCAGGCCACCATGGAGCAGGTGCTCTCGGCCGAAGGCAACAAGGTTGACGCCGTTCTCGCGCAGAACGACGGCATGGCCGGTGGTGTGATCGCCGCTCTCGAGGCCCAGGGCCTCGCGGGCAAGGTGCCGGTGTCCGGTCAGGACGCCGAGCAGGCCGCGTTGAACCGCGTTGCTCTTGGCACCCAGTCGCTCACCGTCTGGAAGGACGCGCGTGAGCTCGGCAAGTCAGCTGGTGAGTCGGCACTCGCACTCTGTGCGAACCCCGATGCCTCGGCTGTCGCCGGCGCTTCGCCGTTCACCACGCCTGGTGGCAACTCCATCTCCTCGATCTTCCTCACCCCGAAGCCGATCACTCAGGACAACCTGAACGAAGTGATCGACGCGGGCTGGACCGATCAGGCGACGGTTTGCCAGGGTGTCACTGCTGGATCGGTTGCCGTCTGCCCGTAATCGGGTAGTTACAGCACTGTCTACAGACGTGCCCTCCACCCCTCGGGGTGGAGGGCACGTTCTCTTTTTGCGCCATGTTCTCGACGCAGGGAATGCCCCTACATTCGTCGGATTGGCTGACGACTTGGCAGAATCTTCGCAGGGGCAATTCACGTGAGCACTTCTTCTCCTTCTGCATCACCTGCTGAGGCCGCAAAGACTTCGCGCCGCGACTGGCGCTCGCTTCTTGCGTCGACGGAAATCGACACGCGATTTGCGGGCATGGTCGCTGCTCTCGCAGTGATTTGGCTTGGCTTTCACTTTCTCTCCGACGGCGCGTTCCTCACCTCTCGTAATTTGTGGAACCTCTCGGTGCAGAGCGCGTCAATCGCGATCATGGCGACCGGCATGGTGCTCATCATCGTCTCGCGCAACATCGACTTGTCAGTGGGTTCGCTGCTCGGTTTCATCGGCTACGTCATGGCGGTCATGCAGGCACGCTGGATTCCAGAGACGTTCGGGCTCGGCTTCGACCAGCCGTACACCTGGGCGATAACGCTCGCCGTCGGAGTCGTGCTCGGCGCAGCAATCGGCGCAGTCCAGGGTGCGGTTGTCGCCTACGGAGGAGTGCCTGCTTTTATTGTCACGCTCGGCGGGTTCCTCGTTTGGCGCGGCCTCATCTTCCGCATGGGCGAGCAGGGCAAGACCATCTCGCCGCTCGACACCAACTTTCAGTTGCTCGGCGGCGGCCCCGACGGTTCGCTTGGCGCGACGCGTAGCTGGATTCTCGGCGTCATCGGCTGCATCGGAGCGGTGCTCAGCGTGTGGCTCGCACGTCGCCGTCGACGCAGGTACGACCTTGCGGTGCGTCCGCTGGGCGTCGACGTCGGCATCGCGGTGCTGTCATGTGTCGTCATCATCGCTGGCATCTGGCTAGTTGCCATCGGATACGAGTCGCCGATCACCGGTGATCCGTCGGGCGTCGCCAACCCGGTTGTCATCCTCATCCTTGTCACCATCGTCGTCACGTATATGGCCCGTCGGCGTCGCTTCGGTCGTTACGTCTATGCAATCGGCGGCAACCCAGAGGCTGCCGAACTCGGAGGTATCAACACTCGACGCACGGTGATGATGACTTTCGTGCTCATGGGTGTGCTGTGCGCAGTTGCTGCTGCGGTGCAGACTGCCCGACTCAACGCCGCCGTGACGAACCTCGGGATTCAGAACGAGCTTGACGTCATCTCCGCTGCGGTGATTGGTGGAACCTCGTTCTCAGGTGGCATCGGAACCATCTCGGGCGCCGTGCTCGGCGCAGTCGTCATGCAATCGTTGCGTTCGGGCATGGTGCTGTTGCGCATCGACTCGCCGTCGCAAGACATTGTCGTCGGAATCGTGCTCGTCACGGCGGTTGCGATCGACGCCGCTTTGAGGCTCGGTCGTCGTCGCACTGCCGGCATATCGCTCACCGTCGGGCTCGTGCTTGCTGCCTTGATTATCCAGACCGGACGCCAATAAGGAGGGACCACGATGACTGACACGGCAACCCGCACGCCTCTCGTCGAGATGCGCGATATCCGTGTGTCGTTCGGCGGCCTGCGCGCAGTCAACGGTGTCACGATTTCGCTCTTCCCCGGCGAAGTGGTTGCGCTCGTTGGTGGCAACGGTGCCGGCAAGTCGACCTTGATGCACGCTCTCGCTGGCGCGCACCCCGCCGACTCGGGTCAGATCTTCGTCAACGGCAAGGCAGTGACGATCGGTAATCCGCGCGACGCCCGCACCCACGGCATCGAGGTCATTTACCAGCGTCTTGCGCTTGCCGACAACATCGACGCCTCGGGCAACGTGTTCCTCGGTCGTGAATTGCGCACTCGTACGGGTGCCCTCGACGACTCAGCGATGGCGTCTGCGACTCGCGATGTAATGAAGCGCCTCAACCCGCGGTTCAAGAACCTGAACACTGCAGTGCGTTCGCTTTCCGGCGGTCAGCGCCAGTCCGTCGCCATTGCCCGCGCCGTGCACTTCAACGCCAAGATTCTGATCATGGACGAGCCCACCGCCGCGCTCGGCCCCGCCGAGACAGAGCAGGTTCGCGAACTCATCGAGCAATTGAAGTCAGAAGGCATTGGCATCTTCCTCATCAGCCACGACATTCACGACGTGTTCGACTTGGCCGACCGCATCAGCGTGATGATGCAGGGCCAGCTCGTCGGCACGGTCGACAAGCACAAGGTGACCAAAGACGAAGTGCTGGCCATGATCATCATGGGTCAGAAGCCGGCCGCCGCGAACTAGTCGATTACTCGTCGCGCTGTCGTTGCCGACTAGTCGCGGTTCGGTTGCCAGCGAACTGGCACCGAGCCGGATTGCACGACATAGAACGCGTCGGCCTCGACGGTCTGCCACGAGCGGGGTTCGTCACCTGGATACGTGACGCGTACATCGGCAGTGTTCGAAGTGCCGATGCCAAAGTGCAGCCACCCGGCTTCGCCACTCGCATGGCCACCGCCGACAGTGATCTCGCGAGTGATGATGCGGTTTGAGGTGCGCACCTCGACGATTGCACCAACCGCCTGAGTGTTCGGCGCGGGTTGATTCACGCGAAGTGACACCCAGTGGCCGAGCGTGCGCGGCTCGTCGGCGGTGCCGTTGCCAACGTTGCGGTGGATTTCCACTGGCACGCGACGATTCACCACGACGAGATCGAGCAGCCCGTCAAGATTCAAATCGACGACTGCGGCGCCGCGAGACCGGGCGCCGTTGGCGATGCCGGCAGCGTCGCCACGTTCGACGAAGGTGCCGTCCGCTCGGCCGAGCAACAGGTTGTTCGGGTCGAATGCGGCGTAGTCAACCTGTCCTTCGACGTTTCCCTTCGAGACAAAGAGGTCAATGATGCCGTCGTTATTCACGTCGTCGAACTCGGGGTGCCAGGCGGTGGAAGGGAGTACGTCACCGCCCGTGTACGGGCGCGTCGCCGTGGCACCGCGCGCGAGTGCAATGTCGCGGTAGCTCGGCCCCGTCGCATCGTCATCGAGTGTCTGCAGTTTGTTGTCGGCTTGGCTGGTGAGGTACACCTCCGGTTTGCCGTCTCCGGTCAGGTCGAAACTTGCAATGCCCATTCCCCAGATGGTGAGGTCGCGCCAGCCGTCGTCAGTCGTGTATTCGCGAATCGGCTCGCCGCTACGCACCCGCCACAATTGCTCCCGCGCTTCACGGTCGTAGTTACGGTCGTTGCTCACCCGCAAGTCGACCCCGCCATCGCGGTTCCAGTCGGAAAAGAAGAGCGAGAGCGTGCAGTGCGCCGGCAAGTCGGTGACGGTGTAGCGCTCGGTGCTGCCAGCTGCATCACCGACCGTGCTGCCCACCGCAGCACTGGCAGTACCTCCGACGTTCGGACGCATGAAACGAACCGGGGCGCAGTCGAAGGTGTCCGGCACGAGGTAACTGCCAAATGCGAGCGTCGGGTGCTGCATGCCAGATTCCCACGTTGCTGCGAAAGACACCGTCCAGTCGTTGCCGGC
>RFOJ01000052.1 GCA_009926705.1 Acidimicrobiia bacterium | reverse complement strand
GCCCTTGTCTTCGTCGGGTGGAGCTTGACTCGCTCGACACCGGTGTTCGCCGAGTCTTCGGCGCTTGACGTAGCGCTCGTACTTCTAACCGGGTTGATCACCGCAGTGCCCCTTCTGCTGTTCGCGCACGCTGCATTGCGACTGCCGCTCACCGTGATCGGACCGATGCAGTACATCGTGCCGGTCGTAAATTTTTTACTTGGCTGGATCGTCTACAACGAAGACATGCAGCCGGAGCGATTCGTCGGGTTCGTACTCGTCTGGATCGGCCTGGCCTGCACATTCGCCGACACGATTCGCAATTCCGACAACCGCGCAGCACGGGCGAATGACGAAGCCGCGGCGGCGAGGGGCAGCTAGACGCCGGCGCGCGACAGTGCACTGCGCGCCATCGACTTGTACACCGTGGCCGCGGCCAGTAGACGCTCGCGGTCGCGAACGGTGACAGCGAGCCGCGAGAAGCCGGCAAGCACTCCGTACATCGCGTCGATGGCCGACTGCACTGGCAGCGATTCTGGAAGCTCGCCGCGCTTCTTGGCCTTCGTGCAGAGTTCTGAAAGAAAGATCTCCTGCCTCGGCGGAAGCTTTGCGAGTTCCTTGCGCAGCTCGGGGTGGTGGCTCGCTTCGGTGATCACGCTGACAACGAAACTGGCGAGCATCGGGTCGTGCTCTGCGAGTTCGCACATCACATCGAAGACGGCATCGAGCTGCTCGAGGAACGTTCCGCACGAAGCCACAGCGGCCTCGAATGCTTCGAATACCTTTGCCTGAACGCTGACGAACACGGCGACGTACAAGTCGACCTTCGATGGAAAGTAGTGGTAAATCGCCGCAGCGGTGATTCCGGCGCCGAGGGCGATGTCGCGATTGGTCGTGCTCTCGTAACCACGCGTCGTGAACGCGCGGCGAGCTTCGTCGAGAATGCGCTGGCGAGTCTCGGCCGCGTCACCCTGAGTGGGCCGTCCGAGGCGCCGCTTCATGGCTCGCACCCTAGGTGAGTGGTCGCGCGAATGCCGAGTCGAAGCACACGAGTGCCGAACTGAAGCAACGCTTTCGCGCGGCCGGATTCTGACTCATCGAGCTCGTCCTCAGAGTTCGCGACGAACGAGTTCGGCGAGCTCGCGAGGTCGATCACCCTGCACGCTGTGACCCGCCCCGTCCACCAAGTGCACGATGGCGTCCGGCTTGCGTCGGCGCAGTTCTGCGACATCCGCATCGTCGACTACAGGTGAGACGCCACCTCGAACGAGCGTGAGCGTGCAGGGCAAGCGTTCGATCATCTCCCACATGCCGGCCGCAATGTTTGTGCCCGATTCGCGCCGCGGGTGGCTTCGACGGTCGTAGCGCCAGGCCCACGAGAGGTCGTCGAGTTGCCGGGCGTTGTGCAGGATTCCGCGGCGCAGCGACGACTCACTTCGTGTCGGGTTGTGTTCTTTGGTGCGAGCCAGAAGGTCGTCGAAACTGGCGAAACTCTGCGGCCCGTTGACGAAGTCGGTGATCGATTTCGACTTCTCGGGCGTCACACCGGGCGTGATATCCACCATCATCAAACGATCCACCAAGTCGGGGCGATGGTACGCAAGTGCGAGCGTGGTGAGGCCGCCCAGCGACATTCCGCAGACGAGCGCCGCCTCGGGTGCATGTCGTTCGATGATCGGCGCGATATCGCGCGCAAGAGACTTCGGCGTGTAATCGCCGTCGTCACGCCATGCAGAGTGCCCGTGGCCGGGCAGGTCGACAGCGAGTGCCGGCACGCCGAGCGCCAAACACACGGTGTCCCACGTGTGCGCATTCTGAGCGCTGCCGTGCACGAACACGATCTTCGGGGTCGCGCTTCCCCATTTGAGCGCACTCACGTGGCGGCCATCTTCGAGTGCGAGCTGGATGCGCGACACGACGGGGTTCGCCGACGCGTCGAGCGAGTATTCGGCGACGTTCTCGCCGAAGAACGAGAACTCGTCGTACGGAATGCGCACGCCTTTGCTCATGGGTTCATCGTGCCAGCAACAGTGGTGCTCACCGCGGTGGTGCGTGTTGGAGCCGCCGTCGTTGGAGTGGTGACGGTCGGGGCACTGGTCGACGTGACCAGCGTTGTCGGGGTCAGCGTCGTGGTGGGGACGGTCGTCTCGGGCACGGTGGTCGGCACAGTCGTGTAGTCGGGGTCGGGCCGGTCGGCCGGCGGTAGCGGCGAGCCGTATTGCTCGGGTTCTTTGATGCCGTCGAACACGTAGATGCGATCGCGGAATTGCACGAGCGCCGGGAAGATCTGAGCCACCGACATCGGGATACGAATGCAGCCGTGCGACGATGGTTCAAGCGGCACGAGAATCGCGCCGTGCACCGCGATGCCCTGATTGAAGTAGACGGGGTTGTAGAGCGTGCCGAGTTTGGTTTCTCGGGTTCCCGACGACCGTCGATTGAACGTGAAGATTCCCGGCGGCGTGACCGACTCGCCGCAGATTCCCACCTTCAGTGGCAAGCCGGCGGCAATCTGCTCGGGGCTGTCGTTGCCCTCTTCACCCGGGTCGATGACGACTTCTTCACACCAGGGTTTGCCATCACCACTCGATATGTGAGAGATCAGTGTCGGCTGGCCTCCAAGAAACGTGACCAAGACCTGTTCGGGCAGGTAGACCTCAGCGTGACGAGGAGTGTCGGCTTGGCGGCGGGGAGTGATTCGCACTTCGTTGCGCATGACGTCCCACAACTGCGGGGTGACCACCCCCGTCGCCTTCGAGCGCGGCACTTTCATCACGAGCTTCTCGAACGCCCAGACGGCCTGCACGGTGGAGCGACCGAAGATTCCGTCGATCGGCCCCGGGGCGAACTTCAACTCTGCGAGCCGAGTCTGAAGATTGCGCACGTCTTCCCCCTCGACACCTTCTTTCAGTTCGCGACTGATAGGCGGAAACATCGGCGCCGCCTTCGTTGTCGATGTCGTAACCACCACGGCCGAATCGCCGTCCGAGTCTCGTGCGTTGTAACGCTCGACGACCACCGCGACAACCACCATCACCACCAAGACGAGCGCCGCCGACACACCCAGAGTGCGCGTATGGTTCTGCGGCGCAGGCACCGGTGAGGACATGTCGGCGATTACTTGGTGGCGACTGGGGTGATTGCGTTCAATTCGCGACGCAGCGCGAATGCCTCCCGAAGGATCTTCACGATGACCGACGGTTTCGAGAGCGTCGAAACACCTCGGGTGCGCGGGAAGTAGTCGACGCCAAATTGCACAATCGAGTAGCCGAGTTTCTTTGCACGAACGATGAGTTCGGCGTCAATGAACGAGCCTTCGCTCTTCAGGGCGATGTTCTTGAAAATTGTCGCACGACACACCTTGAATGCGAAGTTCACGTCGCGAACTCGAACGCCGAACAACACGCGAACGAGCACGTTGTAGAACGCGGAATACACGACGCGCACCAGACCCTCGTCGGTGCGATCGAATCGATAGGCACTCACGACGTCGGCTTCGTATTGGCGCAGTAAGCGCAGTGCTTTGTGAAGCTCAAGCATCTCGAAGGGCAAGTCGGCATCGGTGTAGACGATCACGTCTCCGGTTGCGACAGCAAAGCCCGATTTCATCGAGCCACCGAGTTTGCGGTTCACCGGATGGTGCACCACGCGCACGTGTGAGTCGGCGGCAGCAGCCTCATCCGCCAATCGGGGTGTCGCGTCAGTGGATGCATCGTTCACGACGATGAGCTCGTAGTCGCCGATCTCGCCTGACGCCATCAGTTCGCGCGCGACGCCATGGCCTGCGTTCAGGGCACGGTTGATGTACTGCTCTTCGTTCCACATCGGGAAGAAGATCGACAGTTTCGAGAAGTGTGCCACCACGTTCAAGGCTACGCGCGCCCGTTTTGGCGATTTCCGCTGAGTTTTCTCACTACCCTTGACTCGGTGAGCATCGGCACCGGCAATCGCACGTGGCGCGTGCTCGCCACCATCAGCTGGGTCGGGTTGCTCTTCTGCCAGGCCGCAGTCGCCGTCACGAGCCGCAACATCGGGAAGTCCGCATGGTGGCTGGGACCAGAAGGCAATCCGCAGTTTCCATTGGTCTGGTTCACGCCGTTCGTCGTCATCGTCGTTGCACTCGTGGCAACGCAGCGTCCGCGCAAGTTCACTATCGCCATACATCTCGTTTGCGTCGCAATACTCACGGCGATTGCGTCGGGCGATGTGGTCGACTCCCCTGGTGTGGCGGCGCTTCAATATGGAATCGCAGCAATTGCCCTGCTCGTCTCGTTCGTTTCGCTGGCGGCACGACCATGACCCGATGTTCGGCGGCGCAGCAATGACGCGCGTACTCACCTCGCTGCCCATCGGCGAACGAGTCGGTCTCGCCTTCTCCGGCGGCCTCGACACCTCTGCAGCCGTCGCGTGGATGAAGTCAAAGGGTGCGGTGCCATGTGCGTACACCGCCGACCTCGGCCAACCCGATGAACCGGATCTCGACGACGTAGCGGCACGCGCCAAGCAATACGGCGCTTCGGTGGCACGAGTGGTGTCGTGCGTCGAACAACTCGTGCACGAGGGTCTCGTGGCGCTGCAGTGCGGGGCCTTCCACATCACGACCGCCGGCAAGACGTACTTCAACACCACGCCACTCGGGCGCGCAGTCACCGGCACGCTGCTGGTGCGGGCGATGCAAGAAGACAAGGTCGATATCTGGGGCGACGGAAGCACCTACAAAGGCAACGACATCGAGCGCTTCTATCGCTACGGCCTGCTCGCCAATCCGTCGCTGCGCATCTACAAGCCGTGGCTCGACTCTGCTTTCGTCACCGAGCTTGGCGGCCGTGCTGACGAAACACAAGCTGCCGTATCGCGACAGCGCCGAGAAGGCGTACTCCACCGACGCCAATATCTGGGGTGCTACGCACGAGGCGAAGTCACTCGAAGAGCTCTCTACTTCTATGCACATCGTGGCGCCGATCATGGGTGTAGCGCACTACGACCCGAAGGTGAAGATCGAGCCAGAAGACGTGCGGGTGCGCTTCCACGAAGGTTGGCCGGTCGCCATCAACGGCCGCGAGTTCTCGTCACGGGTCAAACTGGTTCGCGAGGCGAATGCCATCGGCGGCCGCCACGGCCTCGGCATGAGCGATCAGATCGAGAACCGGATCATCGAAGCCAAGAGTCGCGGCATCTACGAAGCTCCGGGTTTAGCACTGCTCTACATCGCGTACGAGCGTCTCGTCACTGCGATTCACAACGAGAACACACTCGAGAACTACCACCAGATGGGTCGTCGCCTCGGTCGCCTGCTGTACGAAGGCCGCTGGTTCGATCCGCAGTCGTTGATGCTGCGCGAGTCGCTCGCCCGCTGGGTGGGAACGCTCGTGTCGGGCGAGGTCACCATTCAGTTGCGTCGTGGCGATGACTACACAATCCTCAATACGACCGGCGACACCATCACTTATGCCCCCGAGCGACTCAGCATGGAGCGCGTCGAGGACGCCGCGTTTGGCCCCACCGACCGCATTGGCCAGTTGACGATGCGCAATCTTGACATCGACGACACACGCACGAAACTCGACGCATACCGCACGTCGGGCACGCTTGGCCCGGGCGGACTCACCGAACTCGAATAGTCGCGCACACCGACGCGGGTTGCGACCTGCGGTTTAGGAAATCACCTGTCAGCGCGCGAGAGCGGCTATTTCTTCAACCAGAATCTCAGGCGCTTCCCAATTCAGCATGTGGCCCTTCTTGGGGATTCGCCTCAACGTCGACCCTTTGATTCCCTCATGCAACCAATCGGTGTGGAATGGCGGCGTTGTCTTATCTTTCTCACCGACGACGATGCGGCACGGCAGTGAAACGTTGCCGAGTTGGTCGTAACGGTCTTCCTTGACGAACGCGGTCAGGATGGGCACTAGTTGCTTCAGATCGGTGTTACGAAACGTCTCAATGAACGCGCTCATCATCCCTGGATGCTTCTCGTCACCCATCACCGACTTAGCGAAAAATGCTGCCGTTGCATCGCTGCGAATCATCTTGCCCATGAGCCCCGACTGAATCATCGGTATCTGGATGCGATTCTGCACGTTCTTTCGATTGACGTCGCCGGCGAACGTGGCCATCAATACGCAACCGCGCAGGTGGCGGGCCATCTCCGTCGGTCGTTCAATCAGCGCACGAATCGCGAGGAAGCCGCCCATGCTGTGGCCGACGAGGATTCCGTCCGACACGTCGTACGCGCGCAGCACAGCGAGATAGTCGTCGACCATTTGTCGCGAGCCGACACCTTCTGTACCGACGCTGCTGCGCCCGTGCCCGCGCTGGTCGAAGGCAATCACCTTGAAGCCCTTACCGACGAGGTCATCGGCGATCACGTTCCAGCAATGCATGTCGATGGCAAAACCGTGAGCCAGCACCACGGGAGTACCCGAACCCATCGATACCGTGCTCAGACGGGTGCCGTCGTTTGAAGTAACAATGCGCTCCACAGCTGTAAGTGGTCGCTGATAATCAGTCATCATGCTTCATGACTAGCACGAAAGACGTCTGTGTCCTCAGCAACTGAGTGGCGTGCTGAAGCAATCGCAGAGTTTTGCGAGCTCAATCAGTCGCCCACAAGTCACAAGACTCGTCGGCTCACTCGCGTCGCTACGAATTGACGATGGCCTGAACGAGCCCTGCGACGAGTGCTGCCCTCTCAGGCATGAGATCGAGCCGCACGTGCTCGGTTTCTGCGTGGGCACCGCCGCCTACC
>RFOJ01000051.1 GCA_009926705.1 Acidimicrobiia bacterium | reverse complement strand
TCTTCGAATGGCACGTCGACGACTGTCTCGATGTCTTGGCCGCGTGGCGGGCCCGACGGGCCACTGCGCCCACCGAACGGTGAACCGCCGCCGAAGAATGCGTCGATGATGTCACCGAAACCGCCAGAGAACGGGTCGCCGCCTCCCCCGCCGCCGCCACCGACGCCTGCTTCGCCAAACTGGTCGTAGCGGGCGCGCGACTCGGGATCGCTCAACACTTCGTATGCACGCGACACCTGCTTGAACTTCTCTTCTGCGTCTTTGTTGCCCGGGTTCTTGTCAGGGTGAAGCTCGCGCGCGAGCTTGCGGTACGCCTTCTTGATGTCATCAGGTGACGCAGAGCGGTCGACGCCGAGCAACTCGTAGAAATCAGTTGACATGTTTGGTCAGCCCTCGGCCAGACGACGACCGAGACGGTCGCTCACCACTTCGACCGTCGCGAGCGCAGCCGGATAATTCATGCGGGTCGGCCCCAATACGCCAACGCTGCCAACCGTCTCGCCGTCTCGCACCACCGGGGCAAGCACCACGCTGCACGCGCTGAGCGGCTCGACGCCGTGCTCGGCGCCGATGGCAACACTCACACCGCGGTTCAACATGTCGCGCACGAGCGACACCACCACGTATTGCTGCTCAAGCGTCTCAAGCACCGAGCGTACGACCTCCACCGCGTCGAACGCGCGCGTGAGACTGGCGGTGCCGCCGACGAAGACGTTTTCTTTGCTGCTACCCGCGCCAAGCGCGGTGGCGGCCTGCGTGGCAATCTTTTCGGCGACTGCGTCGATCGATGCGTCGCTGCGGCCGTCGGCGCCGCGCGGCGCGAAGCTCACCGCAGAGAGCGACTTACCGACGAACGCCGCACGCAGGCGCTCGGTGGCCTTGGTGACCTGCGCGTCGGTGGGTGCCACGTCGAACTCGATGGGCTCGTTCACGATCTCGCCGCTCGAGAGCACGGCAACCACCGTGCCGGTGCGCTCGTTGAGCGACACCACCTGCACCGAACGCACTTCGGCCTCGACTGCAGATGGGCCGGTGACCACCGCGGTGTAGTTGGTGAGTTGGGCGAGCAACAACGACGTGCGATGCAACGTGTCTTCCAGACGCAAGTGTGCGGTGTCGAAGAAGTCGCCGAGTTGCTGGCGCTGCGCGGCGGCGAGCTTGCCGGCTTTCGCCACGTCGGTCGAAGTGAGGTGGTCGACGTACATGCGGTAACCCTTGTCGGTGGGCACGCGACCGGCAGACGTGTGAGGTTGAGCGAGAAGACCTTCGGCTTCGAGAGCCGCCATCTCGTTGCGAATGGTCGCCGCCGACACCGTGACCCCGGGCAACGAGGCAATGTGGCTCGAGCCGACGGGCTGACCCGTCGACACGTAGTGCTCGATCACCTTGCGCAATATGGCGATCTTGCGGTCGTCAACACCACTCGTCGGCATGATTGTTGCCCACAAATCTACCGATGGCGGCGTCGCAGGGCGCGCGCGGCGGCAGGTGTCACCATGTGCGCGGCGGCGCTACGTGGTGTGCGCTTCGGCGAGCGTCACGCCCGCACTATTTACCGGTCACCAACTTGTAGCGACGCAGCGCCTCGTCGCGCTCTTCGCCATGGTCGACGATGGGCGCCACGTAGCTACTCGGCACACCCGACGGGCTCTCACTCGGCACATGCACGAACTTGTCGGGCACGCTCGCCAACTCGGGCAGCCACGTGCGAACGTATGTGCCATTGGGATCGAACTTCTCGGCCTGCATCGCCGGGTTGAAGATGCGGAAGTACGGCGCGGCGTCGGTGCCTGTGCCGGCAGTCCACTGCCAGCCGTGGTTGTTCGACGCAATGTCGCCGTCGACGAGGTGCTGCATAAAGAACTTCGCACCCCACTGCCACGGCAAGTGCAGGTCTTTCACCAAGAAACTGGCCACGATCATGCGCACGCGGTTGTGCATCCACCCGGTGGCGAGCATCTGACGCATGCCCGCATCGACAATCGGGTAACCGGTCTTGCCTTCGCACCACGCGGCGAAACGTTGCTTGGCGCGCGCGTCGGTGTCGACGGGCATCGCGTTCATCTTCAACTGCAGGTTTTCCCACGTGGTGCGCGGCTGATGGTGCAGCACGTCGGCATAAAACTCGCGCCAACCAAGTTCGCTGCGGTAGTGATCGTGATTCGGGTCGGGGCGCAACTCGGCGAGCAACTGGCGCGGATGCAATACACCGAAACGCAAGTAGGGCGACAGCATGCTGCACCCGTCACGATCGGGGTTGTTGCGTTCTTCTTTGTATCTGCCGAGCGCGTCGCCGGCGAAGTGTTCCCAACGATCCCACGCGGCTTCTTCTCCCCCGGCCGGCAGCGTGGCAGCACACTCGGGCTCTTGCGGAATGCCGTCGCACTTCACGTCAGGGGCACCGCGCAGGTTCATGTTCTTGGGTGCCGGAAGCGGCTGGCTCCAACCTTTGGCGATCCACCCGCGTGAAAATAAACACCGCGAACGGCGTGCCGTCGTTTTTGCGAACCACGCCGGGGTTAATGGCATACGGCGAGCCGACGCGCTCAAGCCGCACACCTTGTGCAGCAAGACGCTTCTCGACTTCGGCATCGCGCTTGGCGCCGTACGGGCCGAAGTCTTCGCTTACGAACACCGTGTCGGCGCCGACCTCTTTGGCGAAGCGCGGCACGATATCGAGCGGGTCGCCGTGGCGCACCACGATGGCGCGGTTCATCGTGGCGTCGAGCGCGCGAATGTTGCGGTACAAAAAGCCGAGACGAGCAGCACCCGAGGGGTCGAGTACGAAGAGCGGCGTGGTCACACCATGCGCGAGCGCGGCAGTGAGCGCAGGATGATCAGCGAGTCGCAGGTCGCGACGAAACCAGATGATTGATGCGGCCATCTCGCGAACCTACCTCCACCACCAGGCGAGCACGGCGACGCAGGCAAAACAGGTCAGCCCGCCGTACGCCATCGACCATTCGAGCGACACGTAGTCGGCGATGAGACCCGTGATCGGCCCGCCGATCGGAGTGCTGCCCAAGAACGCCACCGCGGTGAGAGCAAGAAGGCGGCCGCGCATGTCGGGTGGTGACTCTTGCTGACTGATGGCGTTGCCCGACGCGATCATCGCTGCCCCGCCGAAACCGAGCGGCAAGCACAACACGAATGCCCACCACAACGAGGGTGAGAACGCGACCGCGATGTTCGAAGCGCCGAGAACGGCAACGTTGATTACCAGCCAGCGCAACGACACGCGCGGAAACCGAGCCGTGACGAGCGCGCCGACGATGCTGCCGATGCCGGTGCACGTCATCAACCATCCGAATGCGTCGTCACTGCCCCAATTGACGTCGGCGAGTTTCGGGAAGACGACGCTGTAGTTGAACGCGAACGTGCTCACCACCACGTAGACAAAGAACATCGATGACAAACGGCGGTTCGATCGCACGTAGCGAAACACGTCGCGTACTGGCTGACCGCCGGCGGGCCGCTTGACGGCAGGCACCATCTCCGACTTGCGCAGGCCGACAATGCCCGAGATCATGAACGCGTACGACAGGCCGTTCAACACGAACAGCCAACCCGTGCCGAGCGGGCCGACAAGCACGGCGGCGAGCGCTGCGCCGAACACGCGCGAACCCGTCATCACTGTGGTGTTCATCGACATCGCATTGCTCAGTTGTGACGCGGGCACCAGTTCGGTGATGAGCCCGCGACGCGCGGGGTTGTCGATTGCCCCGACGAGACCGAGGAAGAACGAGAAACCCCACACCACCGGCAAGGAAACGTGGTCGGTGAGATCGAGCACCCCGAGCACGAGTGCCTGCACGGCGAGGAGCATCTGCGTGCAGAGCATGATGGTGCGGCGGTCGTAGCGATCGGCGAACGAGCCGGCCCACGTGCCGAGAAACAGCATCGGCAGAAACTGAAACGCCACGTTGTAGCCGAGGTCGCTCGCCTTGCCGGTCAGGCGGTACACGAGATATGAGGTGGCGGTGAGTTGCAGCCATGATCCGATCGTGGAGAGCAAGAGCGACGCAAAATACAGCCGGGTGTTGAAGAAGTTGAGCGAGCGGAAGATGCCGGTCGCAGCTGCGGCGTCGGCACGCTGCGCGTCGGTGGCGGCGGACGCCGCTTCGTGGGTGGCGGCCCGAACTGCGTCGTGAGTGGCGTCAGCCATCGAGCTTCAACGCAGAGATGAACACATCACCGGGCACTTCGACGCGCCCGATGGCCTTCATCTTCTTCTTGCCTTCCTTCTGCTTCTCGAGCAGTTTGCGCTTGCGCGAAATGTCGCCGCCGTAGCACTTGGCGAGCACGTCTTTGCGCTTGGCTTTCACCGTCTCACGCGAGATGATCTTGCCGCCGATTGCCGCCTGGATGGGGATGTCGAACATCTGGCGCGGAATGAGCTCTTTCAGCTTCTCGCACATCTTCTTGCCGTACTCGTACGCCTTGTCGCGGTGCACGATGGTGCTGAACGCGTCGGCAGGCACGGCATTGAGCAAGATGTCGACACGCACGAGATCGCTCGTGCGGTAGCCGTGCAGTTCGTAGTCGAGGCTCGCGTAACCCTGCGAGCGGCTCTTCAACTGGTCGAAGAAGTCGACCACCACTTCGGCGAGCGGCACCATGTATTGCATCTCCACGCGCTCGGGCGACAGATACTCGAGCTTGGTCATCTCGCCACGGCGCGACTGGCAGAGCTCCATGAGGGCGCCGGTGTAGTCCTTCGGGGTGATGATGCTCACTTTGAAGAACGGTTCCTCGATCGAGTCGATGTTGACGGTCGGCGGCAAGTCGTTCGGGTTGTCGACGATCTCGATCTCGCCGTCGGTGCGCAACACGCGGTATTGCACCGAGGGTGCGGTGGCGATGAGTGCGAGGTTGAATTCGCGCTCGAGACGTTCTTTCACGATCTCCATGTGCAAGAGACCGAGGAAGCCGCAACGGAAACCAAAGCCAAGCGCACCCGACGACTCAGGCGTGTACGAGATGGATGCGTCGTTCAGCTTGAGTTTCTGCAGGCTCTCGCGCAACGTCTCGAAATCGTCGGCATCAATCGGGAAGAGACCGCAGAACACCATCGGCTTGGGGTCTTGGTATCCCTCGAGCGGCGACGACGCAGGGTGTGCGACGTGCCCCGAACGCGCTTCGCCGACGTCTTTCACGCCGGCGATGAGATAGCCCACTTCACCTGCGCCCAGTTCGGCGACTTCTTGCGTGGCGGGGCGTCGCGCGCCAATTTCGAGAGCTTCGTGGTCGGCGGTGGCCTGCATGAAGAGCAACTTGTCGCCCTTACGCATGCGGCCGTTCATCACGCGCACGCTGGAGACGACGCCGCGGTACTGGTCGTACTGACTGTCGAAGATGAGCGCCTGCAACGGAGCGTCGGGGTCGCCTTGCGGTGCAGGCACACGCGCAACGATGGCGTCGAGCAACTCGGGCACGCCCTCGCCCGTCTTGGCGGAGATGCGCAAGATGTCTTCGGCTGGGATGCCGAGCACCTTTTCGATTTCCATCGCGTAACGGTCGGGGTCGGCGGCGGGAAGGTCGATCTTGTTCAGCGCGGCGACGATCTCAAGATCGTTCTCCAGCGCGAGATAACAATTCGCGAGGGTCTGGGCTTCGATGCCCTGCGCGGCGTCGACGACGAGCACCACGCCTTCGCACGCGGCGAGCGAACGGCTGACTTCGTAACCGAAGTCGACGTGGCCAGGAGTGTCGATGAGGTGGAGCGTGTGGCCCTTCCACTCGACGCGCACGTTCTGGGCCTTGATGGTGATGCCGCGCTCGCGCTCGAGATCCATCGAGTCGAGATACTGCGCGCGCATCTCGCGGGCGTCGACCGCCTTGGTGAGCTCGAGGATGCGGTCAGAGAGCGTCGACTTGCCGTGGTCGATGTGCGCAATGATCGAGAAGTTGCGGATGCTGGACTGTTCCATGAGGGGGCCGGCGCGACCCGCAAGAAACGGGCGAAACCAGCGAAAATTCTACTCTTCGGGCATTTCGTGCACCGTGCGCTGCCGTCGTTCGACGGCGTAAGGCGTCACAGGTGCGGGTGTGGTGTGGCCGCAGTGCGGCGGTTGAACCGTGCCGTCGGCGAGGCTCGCCGCGGGGTGCGCGGTGACTCGGGCACACCGAGTTGCGGGGTGAGCGGTGCGCTTTCGCTGGTAGCGTGAGCGAGCCATGGCAAACATCAAGTCTCAGAAAAAGCGCATCATCACCAACGCCAAGCGCACCGAGCGCAACAAGGCCGTGAAGAGCGAAGTGCGCACCCGCGTGAAGGCCGCCCGTGACACCAAGGGCACCCCAGAGAACGCCGAAGCCTTGCGCCTGGCCGTGAAGCGCCTCGACATGGCGGCGGCGAAGCGGATCATTCATCCCAAGCAGGCAGCTCGCAAGAAGAGCCGCCTGATGCGCGCCCTCAACGCAAAGTAAGTCGTTTCTCCGTCGCCCTGACGGCGATACGTGCATTTCTTGCCGGCTGTACGGCGCACCAGTTGCCCTGACGGCGATACGCGTTTCACCAGGCTCGGTGGTGGTCCGACGCCGTAGACGTGGCTAACGCTTAGCGGGGGCTCCCCTGCGCGCCGGCTTGCGCGTGTTGCGCGGTGGCGACAACCGACTGAGTCGCGCCACCAACACCTCGAGCACGAGGTCGTTCTCTAACCCTGTCGCGCCGCGCAGCGCACGGTCGGCGCGCGCGAGCAACTGGATGGCGTCGAAGGTTTTCTTCGAGCCAAGCGAACGCGAGAGCTCGAGATACTTGCGACCCTGAAAGTCGCTGCGCGA
>RFOJ01000006.1 GCA_009926705.1 Acidimicrobiia bacterium | reverse complement strand
TCCGAGCGCAGCGGTGGCATCCTCGAAGGTGCAGTCGCCTAACCCTCGCAAGATGACGTTTGCTCCGCGTCGCAGGACGACGAGATCAAGTGTCGCGTCGTTGTCGATATCCATGGGGTATGCACCAGTCACCAACGTGAGGTCAGTGACGGGGGATTGCTTTCGCTCGAAGCGCAACGCACCGCCGAGTGAACTTTTGTTGACATACAACGATGCTTCGTTGGTGCCACCGGCGAAGTAGAGGTCAGGCATTCCGTCTCCACTGCAGTCGAACGTTGCGACACCGCCGCCGACGAAGAATGGATACTCGCCGTCATACGCATGATCGACGCCAGCTGACGAGGTTTCGTCGACGAGTGTCGGCGTGACGGGCCCGGCTTCGTCGCGTTGAATGACGATCAGAGCAGCGCTCGCCGTGATGGCGACGGCACCGACCGCGCCGGCGATGAGTGTTCGCTTCATTGGCGAGAAGAGTCCGTCGTGCTGGCCCCGACGCTCACGCGTTGTCGGGTACCGGCAGCTCGGCGATCGTCAACCAGCGCGCGCCCGTCGCTCGGCGCATCGCCCACATCGTCTCGAACGGTGCCGTGTTGCTCGAGATGACCGTGCCAGATGAATCGCGCACCTCGGTGGTGCGGATTCCTGTGGCAATCATCCCGAGACTGAGACCGTCTTGGCGACCGAACGGCACGAGCAGCGTCACATGCACGTCATCGATGTCGTACGAGTCAATGACGGTCTGCCCGGTGCGCTGCGCATCGGCGAGTCGTGCCTGCATTGCTTCGAGGCGGTCGCCGTGATTGATGGCTTCAAGTAGTGCCGCGTCTTGCTCGACGACGGCCTGCGTTTCGAGCGCAAGATTCTCGGCCAGGGTCAACACGATGGCGCGGGCACCCTCGACGTCAATCTCGTGGTTCCAGTTGATGACCGCATCATCGACACGAATACTCGGGAAGGTGGCGGGGTCGATGCGCGTGGCGAGTCGGCCAATCAGGTTCTCAGGCTCGCTCGCAAGCAGGCCCTGGGCCGAACGACCACCGAAGGCGAGGCCACCGACCACCAGCACTGCGGCGAGTGCGACTCCGCCGCCTCGCTTGGTGATGCTCGCGATGCTCGGGTTGGCACTTCCACCGCTCACCACCGAGCGCGCGAAATCTCGCATGTTGTCGCCAGGGCTGCCGGGTGCCGGCACCACTCGCTCGAGCAACGGGCGGAGAGCGGTCATAATCGTGAGTCCTGCGAGCAACGCCACCTTGGCGCCGAACTCGGTTTCCTGAGGTGCCATCAACATCACGCACACCACGCCCACCAGCGCACCGAACGTGATGCGCCCGACGCGACCGAGCGGCACCGTCCGCGGGTCGGTGATCATGAAGTACGTGAAGATGAGGATCTCGGGTGATGTCACGATTGTCATCCAGAGATCGGTGCCGCAGACCGGGGCGAAGGCCCATCGTGCTGTGAAGCACTGACCCGATGCGGCATTGACGGCGGTGCCGAGCGTGAGCACCGTCCAGAAAGACAGCACGGTGACCATCAGTCCGAGGCGTCGGGTGACGAGCGAACCGCCGATGAGGATCACCGCGTATGCGAGCACCATCGCCGGGTTCGTGATGGGCGCCCACCAGAAGTCGAGGGGCTCCACGCGCGTGCTACCGAGCACGATGAAGGCGATGACGAGGCCCACGTTGGAAGGGTTGAAGACGTGCGAACCTTCGCGCCTCACGATGAACTTCGTGAGCAGTGAGAACGCCGCAATGCCAGAGAACATCCACCAGTGGTGAAACGACCAGTGGTCGCCCACGGGCGTGCTCGGCACGCGCAAGATGAGCGCGATGCCGCTGCCAGTGAGCATGGCGCTTGCCGGCCACACGAACGCTCGCTTCTCGCGGAACGTGATGATGACCTGCAGCACGAAACATGTGAGAATCGCCGCCAAAATCTGCGGCACGCTCACGTGGAAGCCGAGACCCACTTGGCCGAGTGTGTGGAGAGTGATGACGACGCCTGCAACGTGCAGCCGCGAGTCACGCAGTCTTGGCAGTACCAGGGGATAGGTGTTCGCGCCGATGCGAATCGAGCGACCACCGGCAAGTGCCGGGGCAGGAGCACCCGGCGCGAAAAGTTCCCCCACGACGACTCAGGTTAGTTGGGGTGTTTTGCAGTCGGCTATCCCTGCGTCGGTAGTTCGGCCCGAGCGACGTTGTTGACGCCGCCACCGAGAATCGCAGAGATTCGGCGCTGCCTAGAACGAGAGCAGGGCGTCGGCGAGTGCGCGAAGCGTTGGAAACTCCCAGTGCGGGGTGACCGGGGCGGCGGCAGGCGTCGCACCGAGCGAACCGGCAGCCGCGCGCTTTGCTCCGTATCGGTTGATCCATACGGTGCGCAGACCCACCGACTGCGCCGGTACGTGATCGTGGAACAGGCTTTGTGCGACGTGCACGTGCTGTTCGATGCCGACACCCATCGAGCGCGCTTTCTCGAGCAGTACGTGAAAGTTGTGAACATCAGGTTTGTACGACCCGATGTCTTGCGCCGTCAAGATTGCATCGAAGGTGACGCCGAGCCGGGCGTTCGACCCGGCGAAGCTCGCGTTGTCGACGTTGGAGAGAATCACCAGCTTGCAACGCGACTGCAACTCGACGAGCGCATCGTGGCTGTCGGGAAAGGCGGGCCAGTTCGGCACCGACTCGGCAAACGTCCGGGCATCGCGCTCGCACTGCTCGGCACCGGTTGCCGGGTCAGGCAAACCGAGGCTCGTTGCCATGCGTCGCCATGTCTCGCGGAGAATCACCGGGTACGTCCACGTGGGGTTGGCATCCTGCACCTTGGTCTCGTGCGAGGCGAAAAGCGAGAGGATTTCTTGCTCAGACGGGTGTGCGCCGTGCGGCGCAGCGATCTTGGTGACGGTCTCGGTGATGCCGTACTCCCAGTCGATCAGTGTTCCGTAGCAGTCGAAACTGAGGAGTCGCGCGTCAGAGAGCCGCATGTTGCTTCTGCCAAGCAGTGAGTGCACTGCGTATTTCATCGTGCGACCTGGCGAGAACGTTCAACGAACACTGCATCATGAGATTCACCGTCTCTAGTCGCGCCGGAAACCGTGCACGCCAATCGGTGAACAAGCCGACACCATATTTGTCGCGGGCGTGCGCGTAGCCCAGTTCCCATGCCGTGCCGTCGTCGGTCATGATGCCGTTCAGGTTGGCCACGATCACGTCACAGCGGTCGATTGCGCCTCTGTCGTTGGCGAAGATTGTGGTGATGTTGTGCTCGGTCTTAGGTGGGTTGTCGCGGTGGGGTAGAAACGTGTCGAATCCCAGAGATTGCACGACCGCGTCGAGCGCCTCCATCTCGAAGCGCTCTCCTTCCGTGAAAAGTGGGCCGGCGATATAGGCGTACGGCCGACGCGAGTTCCTGGTTATGCCAGCGTTCGAAGCGAGGGTCATACGAAATCGGCTTCAGTCTGCCGTTGTGCACTTCACACACAACCCGAGCACATCGAGGCGATGGCCTTTCGGGGTGAATCGCGACTTCTTGGCGGCCCGAGCGAGCGCGGTGTCGATGGCCGACTCAGTCGAGTCTGGCACCACGAAGTCGTCTACGTGACCGCATTTCATGCACACCAGGTGGTGATGGTGGCCGATCAACTCTTCGTCGAGTTCGTACAGCAGCACGCTGTCGCTGCCCGAAACCTTGCGTACGATCCCCTCATTCTCTAGGTCGGCGAGATTGCGGTACATCGAGCTTTGTGTCAGCCGAGACTTCTTCTTCAGCATCTCGGCGACACCGACTGGTCGGGCAAAATCGAGCAGCAACTCAACGAGCTGGCGTCGACCTTGCGTGTACACCAATTTGCCGCGGCGAAGTCTTTCTGTCACTAGAGCATGCACTGCATCGCGACTCTGCTTCACGAGTACGAGCGTAATTCTCGCAGCAGTATGGTGAGACGGTGGCAAAGCTGAGCGGAACCTACGTGCCCAGCACGAGTGCATGGGTGCGCGAGCAAGTCGAGTTGTACGAACGAACCGAAGGCCGAGAGGGCTCCACGTTGCGCGACACGGGTATTCCCGTGGTCATCGTCACGATGCGTGGCGCAAAGTCGGGGAGTATCCGCAAGATCGCACTGATGCGGGTCGAGCATCTAGGCGAGTATGCGCTTGTCGCTTCGAAGGGCGGTGCTCCGGACAACCCCGACTGGTACCACAACCTCGTTGAGCACCCTGACGAAGTCACTGTGCAGGACGGACCCGCGCCGTTCTCTGCACGGGTGCGCTTGGTCGACGGCGCCGAATATGACGCGTGGTGGCAACGATCGGTCGCGGTGTTTCCGCAGTACGAGACGTATAAACAGAAAACTCCGCGACGAATCCCAATTTTTGTTGCGACGCCGACGGGGAACTCGGCGTGAACCGGTCATACGGCACCAGACGAAGCCGATGAACCTTTTTTCTCGCTGGCTGCTGCTCACGTTCTCCGTGTGGCTCGCCGACGTGGTGGTCGGCGGAATCGACATTTCTGGAGGCTTCTGGAACCATCTCTGGGTGGCCGCGCTGTTCGGTCTCGCCAATGCGATCATCGGCAATGCGATTCGACTGGTCGCCTTCCCCGCGCTCATTCTCACGCTCGGTGCGTTCACCATCGTGGTGAACGCGTGGATGCTGATGCTCGTCGGCAACGTGAGTGAGTCGCTCAATGTCGACGGTTTTGGGTCGGCACTGTTCGGGGGCCTCATCATCAGCGCGGTGACGGCGTTGACCCGTGGTCGGGTGGGTCGCGACTAGAAGGTGTAAGTTGCGCGAGCTATAGCTAACCGCGGGCGTCGGCCATCTGGGCGTCGGTCGGGCGCCTGAAGATTGCAATCATTGCGATACCCGCTGCCAAGTAGATGCCTGCGTTCATGAACCAGGCGATGTGCAGTTCGCGCGTCGAGACGTCGAGCATCGATTCTCCAGCACGGCGTACCGTTTCGACGCGTGCGAGGGTCGGTGCGGCGATGGCGAGCGACAGCGCGGCGCCGAGCGCGGTGCCAACCTGTCGGAATGTGTTGTTGAGTGCTGAGCCCATGGCGAGCTGGGCGGGCTTCAAGAACGCGGTTGCTGAGCTGGAGAGTGTCGAGATGCTGAGACCCACACCGGTACCGGTGATCAACATCCATGGCAAGTAGTGCGTGAGGTACTCGGGCGAGTCGGGGATCGTGAGCGCGAGCCCGAGTGTGCCGCTGGCAAGCATGATTGAGCCGACGAAGAGCACGCGTGAGTGTCCGAATCTGTCGGCGTATTTGCCGGCGAATGGTGCCATGAACGCAGCACTCGCCGGGCCGGGCATCGTCGAGAGCCCAGAGATGGCGACGCTGTAGCCCCACACAGCCTGCAACCAGAACGTGTTGAGCAACCACATTCCGATGAAGCCCATGCTGAACAGCACGCCTGCAACGTTCGCTGCGACCACGAACGGCAGCCGGAAGAGTTTCAAGTCGAGAATCGGGCTCTCTGCTCGGTGGCAACGTAGCGCGAAGAGCGCACACAACACGATGCCGACTGCGATGGATCCGATAGTGAGACGGTCGACCCATCCCCAGACTTCGCTCTGCGAGATTCCGAGCACGACGAGAGCAACGCCCGAGAACCCGAGCACCGCACTGAGGTAGTCGACTTTGCGCTGGGCGTTCGGGTCGCGACTTTCCTTCAGCAGTTTTTGGCCGACGAACACGGTGATGAGTGTGAAGGGAATGTTGAGGAAGAAGAGCGACCGCCACCCGAGCGTGTCGACGAGAATTCCGCCGATGGAGGGCCCGAGCGCGGCGGCGAGACCGCCCGTCGCACCCCAGATGGCGATTGCCTGCGTGCGTTTCTCCACCGGAAACTCGGGCAAGACCAAGGCGAGAGAAGCAGGTGAGAGTTGTGCGCCGCCGAAGGCCTGGATCACTCGGGCCAGGACGAGGAACCATGCAGTCGGTGCGACTCCACATAGAAGAGAGCCGAAACTGAACCACAGCACACCGCGAATGAAACTTCGCTTGCGCCCAAAGACGTCAGCAAAACGCCCTGCGGTGAGGAGTGCTGCTGCGTATGCGATGGCGTATGCGGAGAACACCCACGTGAGCAAGCTGCCGCCCCCGAGATCTTCATCGATCGTGCGCTTGGCGACGACGACAATGGAGATGTCGAGCGACACGAGAAACGTGGCAATCGAGGTAAGCCCGAGTACTCGGTAGGCGTACGAGAGCGATTGCGTTTTTTGGGTTGTACTTGCGATGACTCCGACACTAACCGTCTTCTAGTCTCAGGACGTCATGGGAGAAATCAAGCGGCACCCCGAGCGTGGCAGCGAGGACAGAGCAGTCATTCGTGCGATTCTGGCCGACGGCTTGGTGGCGCACGTTGGCATCATCGACTCGTCAGGGGCGCCGGTGGTGATTCCGATGGCGTACGCACTCGACGAAGATTCCCTGCTGATTCATGGCTCGGTAGCGAGTCGGTTGATGAGAACCGCGGGCCCGATTTGCGTCACGGTGACGGTGTTGGACGGACTGGTCGTCGCGCGATCGCTGTTCAACTCTTCGATGAACTACCGCAGCGTCGTTGTAACAGGTGTGCCACAGGTGCTCGAAGGAGAAGAGCGGGAGAAAGCCCTGTTGACGTTGAGCGACTTCTTGTTGCCAGGAAGAGTCGGCAATGCTCGCGAACCCAGCCGAGTAGAAGTTCGCCAGACGGCGGTGTGGCGCCTTTCGTTGGACGGCGCCACTGCAAAGATTCGCACCGGTCCGCCCAAAGAAGACCCTGCGAGCGACTACGACCTGCCGTTCTGGGGCGGCGTGGTGCCGGTGCGAACGGTGTTCGGCGAACCGGAGTCAGACGCGACATCCCTCGCGAAGGGCACTGCCGCACCAGAGCACGTTCGACGACGGTGAGAGTCGGGCACTTGCCCGAGAAAGCTAAGTCTCGCCTCGACGAGTGACGAGCCGATGCGTAACGCTTTGCGGCGCTCGTGCGCGCGGTGCTACTGGGAGAGTGCTTCGATGTAGTCGACGATGTCGGAGACTTCGGCATCCGTCAGATTGTTGGTGGGCATCACGACGGAGTATCCGACGTGCTTGCGCTTATCTGGATACTTAATCGATTCGATGAGATACGCACGATCAACGACGGTTGACTCACCACCCTTAAACGCCACCGTCGTGCCGATGATGCCCTGCCATGTTGGGCCAGTGCCGCCCCCGAAGTCCGAGCCGTGGCATGATGCACAACCATTGCTCTGCGCGAGCTTGAGGCCGTTGGCTGCAGATGCCGACAGGTTTGCGGCGGGCGGCCCGCCTGCCGTGCAACCGACCAGCACTGCAGCGAGAGCAAGCACGGAGATTCGTCGCACGAGTCGAAGGCTACTCACGCAGCTGCCTTTCGGGTTGGTTTCGACCTGCGACGCACGCCACGCCGACGGGTGGATACGTACCTTTAGCTGCGACTCGTTGGCGAATTCACGTACTGTGTGAGATCAGATGTCACAGGGTCAACGCGGTCGAAGCGACACTGACTCGCTCGCGGGCTCGCCATGGCGCTTCGAGGACGGCGGACCACGGAGGCAGTCGTTCGTCGAGGGGGCTCGACTTGGTCTCCAAGCTGGCGAGTCGTTGCGCTCCACGAGCCGGGCGACGATGGTTGCGACGATGGTGGTCGTCGCCAGTGACAGCGACGTGTTCTTGTTGTGCCACACGGGTGGTGACGACGCAGTGTCGTGGGTCGAGCGCATCGACCCGACCACGCTCGACGTGCTCGAGTCGAGCGAGAAGCTTGCGGGCGGGCCGGCTTGGCCAGGCGGCATTGGCGCGCACGACAACGGAGACATCTACGTGGTGTTCGGCAACCACGCGCATCGACTTGATCAGCGGTTGAAGTTGCGAGCATCAAGGGAATTGCCACGGCGACTGCCGTACAACAGCTTTGTCACGCTGCCTGACGGACACCTCGTCACCAAAGACTTCACCGGTTCGCGACCTAGCGCAGATGCAAGCGAACCGTACGCAGCGACGCAGCTTGTGGTGCTCGAACCCGACGAATTGAGAATCGTTTCGACACTCGACCTGCCCGAGGCATCGATTGCGCGGCTGTCGGCCGACAAAGACGACGTCTACGTGGTCGGCACGACCGCACTCTGGCGCGCGTCTTGGAACGGTACGTCGCTCGTGCTCGGCTCCGAGCATGGCACGTATCGACATCTCGAGGGACAAGGTTTCGGTTGGGATGCAGTCATCGCCGACGGCTGTGCTTGGTTCCTCGATAACGGCGAAGGCACCCACCGATTCGCTGGAACCCTGCGCGGGGTGGGCGTCGCCACGGCACCGCTGCACCTTGTACGAGTGCGTCTCGAAGATTTCCGTGTCTCGCTCACGGAGATCTGCGGTCTGCCCGGCGGGGTGGTGGCAAACCCGCCCGTCGTCGATGACCGACGCAAAGTCGTCGTTGGCTTCGACAGCGGCAATGGAGTACTCGCGGCGTTTGCCTACGACGACGCGTCACTGCGCCCGCTGTGGTCACACTCGCAGAACCATGGCTCGCACATGCTCTGGTATCCGGAGACAGGCGAACTCGTCTCCGCGCACCATGACGCAGAGCGCGGTGTCGAACAGGTTGTCGTACGCGACATCGTGAGCGGTGCGGAGAAAGCTCGTGTTGACACCGGGTCGCCGATCCAGTCAGTGGTGTTTCCGGCGTGCGGCACGAGGCGCGACTTCTATTGGTGCAGCATGCTCGCAGTCAGCCGCATCAGCGTGGAGTAACGCGCCGATCACATGTCGTGGCACGTGCTCACGCTGAGCATGAAGAAGTGACTACGACGTCATGCCCCGCAGACCGACCAAGTGTCGTGCGTACTCGATTTCTCCCATGTGGCGAAGAGCATGCTGGTAGATCCAGCACTCGAGACCGTCGAGCACCGTGATACCGGCGTCGCCGCCCACTCGCGCGGAATACGTGGTTGCGATTCGGGGTGGGTAGGGCTTCGCGAAGATCACTCGGTCGAGTTCGGTGGGTGTCAGAGAACTCAACCAGTCTTCGACCCGGGTGAACACTTCGGCCATGTATTGCTTGAAGGCCTCATAGTCACCGATTTGTTGGTGCACCATTTCTTCGACCGTGCGGTGCTTGCCGTGGTCATTCACTGCGGGCGTGACTCGCGCCGCCCACTCGTCGTTCCACAGTGGCGGCTTGCCGTTGAGCAGCATCAAGGATGCATCAATCATGTTGACGACGTGAAAGAGGCTGAAGGCGATGGGGAGCACGTCTTCGCGCTCTCGGTGATTGACGTGGTGCAGTTCCATCGAGGACGTCGCGTCTTCGTAGAGCGAGAAGATGGCCCGCATTCTTCGGCGCAGCGAGTCGAGCACGAGTTCGGACATGGCGCGAGCGTACACTGACGCCGTGTACGACTATCGACTCGGGGTCCACGAAGTTGCGGACGGCTGCCATGCATACCTGCAACCGGACGGCGGGTGGGGCTACAGCAATGCCGGTCTCGTCGTCGGTGATGGTCGCTCGTTGTTGGTTGACACGTTGTTTGACCTCAAACTGACGGACGCGATGTTGTCGGCGATGTCGCCCCTCACGCGTGGCGCCCCGATCACCACGTGCGTCAACACTCACGCCAACGGTGACCACTGCTACGGAAATGAGCGAGTCGGTGGCGCGGAAATCATTGCGTCGCGAGCGGCGGCCGAGGAGATGCAGCATGTGCCACCTGCGATGCTCGCCGCGCTCAACAAAGCGCCAGGTGAAGTGGGCGAGCTTTTTCGCAGATTCTTCGGCGACTTCGATTTCGACGGCATCTCGCTCACGCTTCCGACTCGTACGTTCGAGGGGCGACTCGACGTCGACGTCGCAGGCCGGTTGGTCGAACTCATCGAGGTGGGGCCGGCGCACACGAACGGTGACGTCATCGTGCACGTGCCGGACACCAAAGTGGTCTACACAGGCGACATCCTGTTCATCAACGGCACCCCAATTGTGTGGGCGGGCCCGCTCGAGAACTGGATCGCGGCATGCGACTTGATCGTGTCGCTCGGTGCCGAGGTTGTGGTGCCAGGCCACGGCCCGATCACCGACAACGCGGGAGTGGTGCAAGTGCGCGACTATCTGTCGTACGTGCTGTCGGAGGCATCGGCCCGCCAAGACCAGGGCATGGACGCATTCGATGCAGCTCGAGACATCGCACTCGGCGCTTACGGCACCTGGGGCGAGTTCGGGCGTATCTGCGTGAACGTCGACACGGTGTATCGCTCGCGCGACTCGCAGTATCAGAGCCCTGACGTGGTCGAACAATTCCGCCGCATGGCCGCGCTCGAATCAGCGCACTAAAACGAAGCGCCCAGCGTTGAGGTAGGTGCAGCCCGTCGTCGCAGCTTCACGGCGAGTGCACTACGTTGCCGCGCCACCGCACGGGCGCCGCCGCCACGTATCAGTGGCGTTCGGGCAAGATCACCGAACGACCGTCGGTCGTCGTGGTCACCTGAATCTTCTGGTGATACACGTTGCTCAGTAGGGCGGGCGTAAGCACCGCCGCCGGTTCTCCGCTCGCGACGCAGCGACCCTCGTGTAAGACGAGCACCCGAGTGGCGTAGCGCATCGCAACGTTGAGGTCGTGCAACACCGCCACGACCGCCCTTCCTTCATCGACGAGGGTGCGGGCAATCGACAAGAAGCGCTCCTGCTGGCCGATGTCGAGCACCGCCGTCGGCTCGTCGAGCAAGAGGAGCGGCGTGTCTTGGGCGAGTACCCGCGCCATCGACACTCGGGACTGTTCGCCAACGGAGAGCGTTTGGTAGGTGCGCGTCGCGAGCGCCGTCACGTCCATGCGGCGCATCGCGGCTTCGACCCTTTCGTCATCGTTGTCGTCTTGCCACGGGCCGCGACCCATCGCCACGATCTCGCGCACGGTGAACGGGAACGAAATCGTTATCTGTTGCGGCAGCACCGCCCTCGCCCGAGCGAGGTCGCGCGGCGAGTAGTCACCGATCTGGCGACCGTTGATGCTGACACTGCCTCCGGACAATTCGAAGTCGCCGGCGACAGCGCCGAGAAGCGTCGACTTTCCGGCGCCGTTGGGGCCGAGCACGGCGACGAGTTCGCCCGCATGTACATCGAGGTCGACGCCGTCGAGCAATGTGACACCGTTGCGAATGACACGCACCCCGCGCGCGGAAAGTGACGCGCTCACGCCCAACCGCCTTGGCTGCGTCGTGTGCTGCGCAAGAGCAACAAGAAAAACGGTGCACCGATCAGAGCGGTGACGACACCGAGCGGGAGTTCCGCGGGGGAGAGCAACGTACGTGCCGCTAGGTCGGCCAGCAACGTCACGCTCGCCCCGAGCACGCCGGATGTCCACAGCAGATGCCGGTGGCGCGGGCCGAGCACGAGACGCATGATGTGCGGAACGAGTAATCCGACGAATGCGATCATGCCGGTGGCAGCAACTGCGCTTGAGGCGAGAAGTCCAACGACGGCGATGGCTTGCAGCCGCACTCGCTCGACCCTCACGCCGAGATGTGCAGCGGAGCGGTCACCGAGTGAGAGCGTGTCGAGCACCCGAGAAAATCTCACGCACGCGAGCATGCCAAGCAGCGCCAGTGGAATCACCACGCCGACCGCTTTCCAGGTCGCAAGGCCGAGTGTGCCGAGGCTCCAGAACGTGACGCTGCGAATCTCGTCGTCGTCGGCGACGAAGACCGCGAACCCGATGACTGCGCCCGCGAAAGCGTTGATGGCAATGCCTGTGAGTATCAACGTGACGACCTCGGTCTTGCCGTCAGTGCGCGACAGCACGTAGACGAGTGCGGTCGACAGCGTGCCGCCAAGAAAGGCGGCAACTTGCACTCCGAGCGGCAATTGATTGAGCCCGACGATGATGGCAATCACTGCTCCAACCGCCGCGCCAGCCGACACACCGACGGTCGCAGGCTCAGCGAGGGGATTGCGGAAGATGCCTTGCATAATCACGCCAGCGACCGCGAGGCTCGCACCGACCACCACTGCGAGTACCACGCGAGGCAGTCGCACCTGCCAAAACACGTCGTGAGAGATCGCATCGACGGTGTCGCGCGACGGGCCTTCGGCGATGATGCGGAACAAGTCGCCGAGTGGGATACGGAATGCCCCGGTTGCCAGAGAGAGAAGCGCGGTCATAACGAACAGTGCGGCGAGAAACACGCCGACCGCGGAAATGTTCGGACGTCGGGCCGTGGTCATGCGTCGCTGCTGAATGTTCGGAGAATCTCCGCGAGCCGCTCGATGAGTGCGCCGGTGCGGGGACCAAATGAGAGTAGTAGGTCGTCGTCGACGACGACCACGGCTCGGGCTGCTGCTGCACGCGTGCTGGAGACTCCGGGCAACGACAGAAGCCCATCGATGCCGCCGACCGATTCAAGCCCGCGCGACATCACGAGCAAGACGTCGGGATCAGCTTGCACGATCGCCTCTGCGGTCAGCGGCGTAAATGCGGCGAGACCGTTGAGTGCCCCGACGTCGACGCCGCCGGCTGCGGCAATCAGTTCGTCCGCACCAGAACCTTCGCCACCCAGGAGATACACCGACGCCGTGCCGCGCACGTATAAGAATGCGACGCGCAACACCGAGCTCGCGGCTCCGACGTTCTTCAACGCTTCCTCGATGGCGCTCTCGCTGAGGTTGACGAGTCGTTCGCCTGCGTTCGGCACGCCGAGTGCCGTTGCAATCATCATCACTCGTGAAGGAAGGGCAGAGAGCGTCCACACCTCCGGCGCGATGACCACGGGCACTCCGGCACCGCGCAATTGTTCGAGCGCCTCAGGTGGGCCGGTTCTCGTGTCGCCGATTACCACCGTTGGCCGCAACGACAGGACGCTCTCAGCACTGACGTCATGGCCGTTGCTGACTTTTTCAACCGACTGCAGCGACTCGAGTGTGGTGGTGGCATCTCGCCCGATGATGTTGGCTTGCATGCCGAGTGAGATGACGATCTCGGCGACCGCTTGATTGAGCACCACGATGCGAGATACGTCACTAACCGTCACCGCGGTCTCACTGGCGTCGGTGACCGTCGAAGGGAGTTTCGGCACTTCGCTCTCGACTACGGGAAGCGGGTAATCCGCCGACAGAATGAAGCGTGATGAGGCCCCGCTCATCTCGTTCGATTCGGAACAGGCGGTGATTGACAAGATGACCAACGAGCACGCCAACACCCGCCGCAACATCGCCTCTCAGGGTACGAGCCGAGCATCAACGCGCCAGAGCCCGGTGGTGAGACGTGCGTTACTTCGACTCGTACCCGCGGCGGTCATGCTGCTCGGCGCTTGCGGAGGTGCCTCATCCAGTGATTCTGAGCCGACGAGACCTTCGACGGTCGTGGCGCAGTCCGCGGCACCCACCACGTCTGATTCCACCAACGACGCAACTTCGACCACCTTGGATGTCGCCTCGACAACGATGCAGCCTGCGGTCGACATGACCCAGTCAGTTGCGCCGACAACGACCGTGAGCGGCAGACCGGTGTCGACAACGGTCGCGACGATGACTTCGAACGCAGCCGCTGCTCCGACGACGATCGCTCCAACGACCACAAGTCGTGTGGTCGGTTCTCCGCGACTCGCGGTGAGTCAGGCTTCGGGTCTTGATGCTGCAGGTACGCGCGTCACCGTCCGCGGGACTGGATATGACGTTGCGAAGGGTGTGTATGTGATCGTTTGCAATCAAGCCGCCTGGACCGATTCGCGACGTTGCGTCGGCGGAGTCAACATTGACGGCTCGTCACCAGTTTCTGAATGGGTGTCATCGAACCCGCCGGGGTATGCCAAAGGTCTCACCGTCCCCTTCGCCAACGACGGATCGTTCTCCATAACTTTGCTAGTGCGAGCAATCGGCGACGCCATCGACTGCACCAAGGAACAGTGCGGCGTGGTGACGTTCGCTGACCACACTCGTCGCGATGACCGTTCGCAAGACGCCTTCGTGCCGATCAGTTTCAAGTCGGGTGGTTGACAACTCCCGCCTTGAACGAAAACCAACGCCAGAGAAAGATGAACCCCAATGAACATCAGACGTAAGGCCCTCTTCACGCTCTTTGCATTCGCCATGGCTGCGCCGCTCGCCGTTGCCACACCCGCCTCCGCCGCAGTCGCAGTTTCGTTGAGCAAGCAGATCTCGCTCGTCGACGGCGAGAAGATTACTGTCACGCTCGCGGGAGTGCCGGCTACACAGGGCGTGTACATGCAGCAGTGCTACCAACCCCGTGTCGGACAGCGCGCTGCCAGCGGTCTGTTGTGCAACGGCAGCCTGCAACAGACCGACGTGATGATCTGGGCGTCGATGGATGGTGCGCGAGGATCGCAGTCAGCAGCTTCTCCACTCACATTCACGGTCCGCGAGCAAGTGACAGTCGGTAATAACGCATACGAGTGTGGACCGTGGAACTGTTTCCTTTTCATCTATCGCGACCACCGCGGCTTGAGTGACACGAGTCTCGACACGGTGGTTCCACTCGTGTTCCTCGCTAAGCAAGAGTTGCGTACACGTTCATTTGGATTGGCCAAGACTGGCTCTAACGTCCGAGTCGGGTCGACGATGAGACTGCAGACCGAGTCCATGGTGACCGAGCAAGGAGTCGACGTTCGCGCAAAGAGCCTCACGCCGAACGTGTGCACGTTGACGCGCGGAAAGCCGGTCACGACGGTTCGATTTGTCGCGCGCGGCACGTGTTCGTTGCAGTTTGTCGCAAAGGGTGACGCAGTGTTCAAGCGTCTCGAGGAGAGGGTGACCTACACCGTCAGCTGACGGTGAATGTGGTTAGCGGAGGCAGACCATCATCAGGTGACGTTGTCGCCGGTAGCGGAGTGAAGCGCAGCCATTCGGTTCTCTACAATCCGGCGCACGTGCCAACGATCGTGCGCGAGTCGGCGCCGCCTGCCATCGTGCCGTCGTCTCGAATGACGATGGCGTGGGCGTGACCGAACCCAGAGTCGAATCGTCTGCGTCGCTCGACTGCGTGACCGCGATCGGCAAGCCCCGATGCCCAAGCGTCGGGTGCGTGACCCTCGATGGTCACGACGGGCGGCACGGCAGACGTCCACGTGTCGAAACCGGTTCTCGGACCACGCAACGCGAAACGACCTGCGTCGACGGTTTCCCATGGGAACCGTGACTGGTCGTTGCGCAACATTCGGGTGATGATCTGCAGCAAGATTTGCGGCTGCGCGTCGCCACCCATCGTGCCCAGCACCGAGAACAACGAGCCGTCCTGTCGCGTAATGATCGATGGGCACAGCGTGTGCGGCGGTTTTCGTCCTGGTGCAAGTTCGGCCGGATGGCCCTCTTGCAGAGAGAAACCAAGGCCGCGGTTGTGCAGGTTGATCCCAGTGGAGGGTTCGACGAGCAGTGACCCAAAACCCGAGGCGTTCGAGTTGATGAGCGAGACACCCATGCCGTTGCGGTCGACTGTGCACATATACGTGGTGTCTCCATCTGCGAGGGGCGCCGGTCGCACCGACGCAAGGGAGGGGTCGACCATCGTCGCTCGCGAGATAAGCGACGGAATCAGAGTGGTCAGATCGGCTCTGTCGTGCAACACCGCAGACCTGTCGTGGCTCACTGCGGTGGTGGCCTCGACCAGCAAGTGCGCCCATTGCGGGTCGTCGGGGTCGTCCGGCAAGTCGAGTGTTTCGACGACTCCGAGTGCCGCAAGGAAGAGGTAACCCTGCGACGGTGCAGGTATCGACCAGATGCCGTGCCCGAACGCGTTGATGCGCAATGGTGCGACCCACTCTGCGTTCGCAGACTCGAGGTCAGCGGCAGTGAAGTGGCCATTGCCCATGCGCAGGAGCCCTTCGCCGAATTCGCCACCGTAGAAAGCGCGCGAACCGGACGATGCGATGGCACGCAACGTACGCGCGACGCCCACTCGCTGTACGGGCGAACCTGCGACGGTTGCTTGACGTGAGAGTTCGGCGAAATTGCTCTTAAACGCAGGCGGCATCAACTGCAGCGATCCGACGAGCAGCGGCGAAGCAGCAAAACCTTCTTCGGCAAGCCGAATTGCTGGCGCGAAGATGGTCGCGAGCGGCAATGTGCCGAATCGTTCGTGCAGTTCCAGCCAACCTGCCACGGCGCCCGGCACCGTGACGGTGCGAATGTCACCGTGGAACGGCATTTCTTGGTGGCCTTCCGCGCGCAAGTGCGCAGCGTTCGACCCGGACGGCGCACGACCCGCTGCATCGAGTGCATGAACTTCTCCGTTCACGTGCACGAGAGCAAAGAGATCGCCGCCCATCCCGCAGAGATGCGGCGCCACCACCGACATTGCTGCGCTGGTGGCGAGCGCAGCGTCGACGGCGTTGCCGCCGAGCGCCAGCACGTGCGCACCCGCCTGCGTCGCCGCACCGTCAGCGCTCGCGACGACACCGTGTCGCGAGTGGGCTCCGGAACTCATTTCGAGGGTGCGTCGGTGGCGTAGCGAACGCCGAGTTGCCTGCGAATCTCGTCCATGGTCTCGGCGTACGCCAAAGTTTCGGCGTGGGAGAGTCGCGGGCTCTCGATGAAACCTTGCTCGATGCAGCGGTGCACCTCGAATACCTGATGGCGGAGGCCCTGACCGGTCTCGTCGTGACGGTGGTAGGTCTCTGCATGACCGTTGATGGCGACGGCGAATCCAGGTGACACGTGCATGCGCGACGAGAGGGTGATGGTGCCTCGCTCGCCGACGATTTTCGCCGTGCACGGCGTCGCCTCCTTCAACGAACTGCGCAGCACCGCTGTGGCGCCGTTCGCGTAACCGAGGCTGTATGTGGCGTCGATGTCGACACCCTGGTCGTTCAACGTGCCGGACGCTGTCACGGTGTCGTGGCCCCCCAGCACGAAGCGCGCGAAGTGCAGGCAGTAGATGCCGAGGTCGAGCACCGAGCCACCGCCGAGTGCCGGGTCATTGAGTCGGTGTCGCGCATCGGTCGGTGCAACGAAACCAAAGTCGGC
>RFOJ01000050.1 GCA_009926705.1 Acidimicrobiia bacterium | reverse complement strand
CACGCTTGCGCAACTCGCGCGACGACCCTGTTTGCGTGTGGTCATCGACGCGGCGAAGCATGCGCACGCAACGAATGCGCAACGTGCGCGCAAAAGCCGACGCGATGAGTGCCGACTGGTCGTGACCGCGCATTGCGATGCGCCGCGAGGTGGTGGGTGCCCACGTCACGACGTGCGCAGGCCATGCCGGATTGCGCGCGGCGGGCTCACGTGATGCACTCGGGATGGCGTCTTGTGCCGCAGCCAGAAAGCTCTCGCGTGCCGCTCCCGCGAGTGCCCTGCCGAAGTAGATAGCGATCCAGCGGGCGTTGCGGTATTTCATGTGATGAATCGCGCGGCGCAACTCGCCGCGATACGCGCCTAGCGAGAGCACGTCGCCCTGCGAGTCGCGGTGCGCGCGGCGGGCGACACACAGTTCGCTGACGAGCGCATCGAGCGTGGCGCGCGTGAAGTTGGGGCGTGGGTCAAAGCCGTCGCGCAACCTCTCGCGATGCGCCCGAGATTCCACGGTCGTGAAGTACGGTGGCTCGGTGGCAGTGAGCGGTTCGTCGGCGGTTCCGCCGATGGCACTCAACCGACTTCCCGAACGCATCACTCGATGTGTGACGGGCCTCGCCCTCTTTGGCATCGGCATCTCGCTCATCATCGATGCGCGAATCGGCGTACCCCCGTGGGACGTCTTCCACCAGGGCGTCGCAGGTCGCATCGACCGCAGCATCGGCACGGTCATCATCGCGACCGGTGCAGCACTGATGCTGTTGTGGATTCCGCTACGTCAGAAGCCCGGAATCGGTACCGTGCTGAACGCCATCGAGATCGGCCTCGTCGCCAATGTTGCAATCGACCTACTACCCCAACCCGATGCGCTCGCGGCACGCGTGCCGATGATGCTGGCGGGAGTATTCGTTACTGGCCTCGGTTCGGCGCTCTACATCGGCAGCGGTCTCGGGCCAGGACCGCGCGACGGACTCATGACTGGTCTCGCTGCCCGTGGCGTGCCGCTGCGCCTCGCACGAATGGGCATCGAGTTCACCGTGCTCATCGTCGGATGGCTGCTCGGCGGACAAGTCGGTGCAGGCACCATCACCTTCGCCGTCTTCATCGGGCCGATCGTGCAGTGGCTGATGCCGCGCTTTGCGATGCGCGAGCGCACAGTTCGCTAACGAATCGTTGCCGAGCCACCGCGTCGTGCAAGCGCGCGGCGCGTTGGTGATTTAGTAGCGGTAGTGCTCCGGCTTGAACGGGCCCTTCGGATCGAGATCGAGATACTCGGCCTGGCCGTCGGTGAGCTTGGTCAGTTTTGCGCCGAGCGCACCAAGGTGCAGTGAGGCGACCTTTTCGTCGAGGTGCTTGGGCAGCACGTAGACACCGATCGGATACTTCGCCGTGTTGTTGAACAACTCGATCTGCGCGATCACCTGGTTGGAGAACGAGCAACTCATCACGAAGCTCGGGTGGCCGGTGGCGCAGCCGAGGTTCACGAGTCGACCTTCGGCGAGCACGATCACTGCATGGCCGTCGGGGAACTTCCACAGGTCGGTGCCCGGCTTCAGCTCGTCGCGCCTGGCGCCGCTGCGGGCGAGACCCGCCATGTCGATCTCGTTGTCGAAGTGGCCGATGTTGCACACGATGGCGTTGTGCTTCATCTTTGCCATGTGATCGACGGTGACGATCATCTCGTTACCGGTGGCAGTGACAAAGATGTCGGCGACACCTACGACGTCGTCGAGCACATCGACCTGGTAGCCCTCCATCGTTGCCTGCAGGGCGTTGATGGGGTCGATCTCCGTGACGATTACTCGCGCGCCCTGACCGCGGAGGCTCTGCGCGCAACCCTTGCCCACGTCGCCGTACCCGCAGACGACCGCGACCTTGCCGGCGATCATCACGTCGGTTGCACGGTTGATGGCGTCAATGAGTGAGTGGCGGCATCCGTACAAGTTGTCGAACTTGCTCTTGGTGACGCTGTCGTTCACGTTGATTGCCGGGAAGAGCAGTTCTTTGCGCTCGGCCATCTTGTAGAGACGCTTCACGCCAGTGGTGGTCTCTTCGGTGACGCCGCGGATGCCCTTGGCCATACGCGTCCACTTCGTCGGGTCGCTCTTCAAGCTTCGCTGCAGCAGACCGAGCACGATCGCCAACTCCGGGTTTGATGCGGTGGTCGGGTCGGGAACCTTGCCCGACTTCTCGTACTCCACGCCTTTGTGCAAGAGCAACGTCGCGTCGCCGCCGTCATCGAGGATCATGTTCGGGCCGTCTCCGTCGGGCCAGGTCATCATCTGCTCGGTCGCCCACCAGTACTCCTCGAGCGTCTCGCCCTTCCAGGCGAACACCGGCACGCCGTTGGGCTCCTGCACGGTGCCGTTCGGGCCGACCGCGACTGCTGCAGCGGCATGGTCTTGCGTGGAGAAGATGTTGCAGCTCGCCCAGCGCACTTCGGCACCGAGTTCGACGAGCGTCTCGATCAACACCGCGGTCTGCACGGTCATGTGCAATGAACCCGAGATTCGCGCACCCTTCAGCGGCTTGAGTGCGCCGTACTCTTTGCGCAACGCACGCAGGCCGGGCATCTCGTGCTCGGCAAGGTGAATCTCTTTGCGACCGAACGGCGCCAGAGAAATATCGGCGACGCGATAGTCCTTGCGCTGGGCGAAGTTGGACGATGACATGGCTGACCCCGTTTCGTAGAAATGACTCGATTATTTGCGTCGGACTGGGGCCTGCTGGCTCCGGATCGGGTCAGCCGACGAATCTCAGGTTACTCGGCGAAGGTGGGAGCGATCTTCTCTGCGGCGATCTTGGTCATGATGCGCTGGTGGTCGGCCTCGCTCACCGTGGTGGCTTCATTGATGAGCATCACGGGGATGCCGTCGCGAACGTGGTAGCTGCGGTGCAGACGCGGGTTATAAAGCATGTGCTCGTCGGCGACGAAATACAGCGGGCCTTTGTCTTGCGGACACGCAAGAATCGAAAGCAGTCGGGCGTCAATGGTGCTCATTGCTCCCCCACGCTAGGCGGCGCCGGTCAGCTGCGCACCGGTGCTGTGCCCGCGCTACGCGGTGATCAGTTGCAGTAGTTCAGCGACCTGGGTGTCGCACTGCTCACGCGTCGCAGCCTCAAGGTTGAGGCGCAGCAGCGGCTCGGTGTTCGACGCCCGCACGTTGAACCACCAGTCACCGCAGTCGACGGTGAGCCCATCGAGGCGATCTTGCGGGAACTTCGAGTACTTCTCTGCCACGCGAGCGATAACCGCGTCGATGTCTTTCACCTGGGTATTGATTTCTCCGCTGCTGGCGTAGCGCTCGACTGGTTCGCGCAACTTCGAGAGCGGCAAGCCGGTGCGACACATCTCTTCGAGCACGATGAGTGCAGCGATGAGCCCGCTGTCGGCGCGATAGTTGTCAGCGAAGTAGTAGTGGCCGCTGTGCTCGCCCGCAAACACGGCGCCTGTCTCGGCCATGATGCCCTTCATGTAGCTGTGGCCGTTCTTCGTGCGCTGGCTCTTGCCGCCGTTTTCATGAATCACTTCGCGCACGGCGCGCGACGAAATGAGGTTGTAGAGAATCATCGAGCCGGGTTTGCGTCGCAAGAACACCTTGGCGAGGATCGCCGTCGTGGTGCTGCCCGACACGGTGCGTCCTAATTCGTCGACCAAGAACACCCGATCGGCGTCACCGTCGAACGCGAGGCCGACGTCAAATTTTCCGGCGAGCACGCGAGCCTGAAGGTCGCGCTGGTTGGCCGGCTGGATTGGGTCGGCCGGGTGGTTCGGGAACGTGCCGTCGAGTTCGCCGTACATGATTTCAACGTCGAACTGCGGAAGACGATCGAACACCGCCGGAACGACGAGACCACCCATGCCATTGGCGGTGTCGGCCACCACTCGCAACGGGCGCAAGAGAGAGGTGTCAACGAACGACAGCACGTGCGCGGCGAACTCGGCGAGCATGTTCCGTTTGCTCACCTTGCTCGGGTCGCCTTGCACCGGCTGGCCGAGCGCCGCACGAGCCAGTTCACGAATATCGCGCAGGCCACTGTCGATACCGATCGACTTGGCGCCAGCCGCACACATCTTGATGCCGTTGTATTGGGCGGGGTTGTGTGAGGCGGTGAACATCGCGCCCGGAGCGTTCATGCTTCCGCTGGCGAAATACAGAAGGTCGGTGCTGGCGAGACCAAGGTTCACCACCGACACGCCGCACGACGTGACACCGTCTTGGAACGCAGCGACGAGGTCAGGCCCCGACGGGCGCATGTCGTGGGCCACCACGACAAGCGGCGCCTTGTTGTAGGTGGCGAAGGCCACGCCGAAAGCGCGAGCGAGCGACTCATCGAACTGGTCGGGCACCGTGCCGCGAACGTCGTAGGCCTTCACGACCGCGTCGAGGTTGGGCATCGCGGTCAGGCTAGTTGTCGAGGTTGGCGAGCTCTGGCTGCGCAGGGCGACGCGCACGACGCCAACGAACCAGCACGACGATGCCGAGAACTGTCAACAAATATGCGACGACGTCAAGCCACGACCATCCGAAACTGAGTTTCACGTCGTTCTCTGTCGGAACGACCACCATCATGTTCGGCGCGACTCGATACGGACCTTTCGCCCCGCTTACGCTCCAGTTCGGGAAGTAGCTCGTACGAACCAAGACGGGTGTACCGACAGTGTCCACGCGGAACGAGACGCTGTTGCGGCCCTGCACCACGTCGGACACCTTCGTTGCTGGCACCGATTGCTGCACAATCGGCTCGACCGGCACCACGACGTCGACGCGACGCGACCGTTCGTCGATCTCGCCGATGCGGCGGTCCATAGCTACGCCGACTGAGATGCGCTGCCACTCGTCGGGGCCGTCCGCGGCCGGAACCGCCGGCCAGTCGTTGGGATTTTGGAACCAACTCGTGCCGATCTCAAGCCAACGTTCTTTTGCGTCGCCCACGTGCGAGAGATTGGAGTCGTCGTCGCTGCGACAGCACACGACGACTGGTTGCACCGTCAACGGCACGACGAGATCGCTCGACTCCACTTGGTAGATCACCCACGGGCCAGAGCGAGCAATCTCGCGCAGTGCCGGTTGTGCCGATGCTTCACGCACGGCTTCGGGAGTGAAACCCATGTAGTAGCGAACCCCAAGTTCTTGCAGGTAGCGCACACCGAGAGCGGCGTTGTTGTCGTCGTAGCGAAGCTCGCGCACGGGGTTGCTGCTCTGCTTCGACATCGCGGCAGCAGCGATGAAGTGGTACGGCGTGGTGCCGGATGCCTCGAAGAAGAGGCCTTCCATCGATCCGATGCAGCCGTCGGTCCAGTGCGGCAGCAGCATGAGGCCCATCGTCGTGCCGTACTTGTTGAGTTCACCGTTGTTCTCCCAGAGCGCGCGCCCGCACCCGTAACGCGGGTCTTCACCGATCTGTTTCATCGTCTCCACGAGTGCGCGGTACTCGCCGTAGGCGTTCTTGCCTTCGTATCCCGTGAAGTTCCAGCGCGCCCAGCCGTCGACGAAGCCGTCGTTGCTGCGCGGCACGCTGAAGGGGCCGATGCCATAGCGCTCGCTGCCGTCGGCTGCGGTGCGAATGCCGGCGAACGGCAGCTCCTGGAAGCGGAAGCCAATCACGCTCACGCATATGAGCGACACGACGATCGCCGTCGTCACGTTGAAGCTGAGGCGGCTGCGCGGCGACGGAGCGAGCGTCTGCACTTCGCCAGTACGAGCGACGCGCGCAGCTGTGCGCTCGAGACTCACGAATCGGGCGACGGCGACGATTACTTCGTAGATACCGAACATCATCAGCATGTAACGAAGCAGATAGAAGAACGGCAGGATTCTCGGATTCCACAAGAGGCCGATCTCGGATTCCACAAGAGGCCGATGATCGGCAAGCTCTCGCGCGCGACGAACACCCCGATTGCGAGCACCACCGTGTAGATGCCCATCCACGACGCCACGAAGTTGCGCCACCACAGCGCAGAAACGAAGCCGACGAGCGCAAAGCCTGTGATGATGACGTCAAAAATGGTGTGCAGCGGGAAGAACATGTCGATGAACGACTCGCCATAGCCAGTGGGCTGCGGTTCATACTTCATATCGGTCATGTAGGCGTGGTTCAAGACGAAGGGCAGCACCCAGAACGCCGAGAGCAACACTGCGGTGCCGATCACCGGCAGGCCGAACTTCCACTTTGCGGGGTCGCGGTGCATCGCGAGAATGAGGATGAAGCCGAGGAACGCAAACAACAGCACGATGCCGTGGCACAGCGCCGCAATCGCCAACAAGACGGCCGACGCAATGCGATTCGAGTTGGTCTCGAGTCCGCGGATGAACACCCCGAACGCCAGGATGGTGAGCGCCAGCGCAATGGAGAAAGAGAACTCTCCCGCCATCGTCGACGCGATGTTGCCGCCGTAGATGGTGAAGCTCTCGTCATAGAGAAAGAGCGTGCTTGCCACCACGAGCAACTCGGGCATCGGGAACGCGAGACGCGCAAGCTTGGCAAACAACCACGTCACGAGCGGAAGGGCGAGGATTCCCGCGACGGCCACCAGCTTCAGGGCGATGCCGTACGGCAAGAACACGTCGAGGGCGAGTATGAAGAGCGCCGGCACCACCATGTAGAAGCGGTAAATCGGCAGACCCGAATACCAGTCGTTGCTCCAACCCGTGAGGCGGAACGACGTGAGCAAATGATCGCGCAGATACGCGGGGCCGTACACATGGGCACCCATGTCGCCACCGGTCGGCGTGTTGTTGCGGAAGATGAGCGCCGGCTGGAGCGTGAAGAAGAGCATCAGCGTGGTGAAGATGATGACGCCGGCAGCTATCGCCAGTTTCGTGCGCCGCTCGAGGTAAATAACGTCGCGCGGCGAGACGTGCCGGAGTGTGTCTTCGGT
>RFOJ01000049.1 GCA_009926705.1 Acidimicrobiia bacterium | reverse complement strand
TCTCTCGACGACCCCAACGGCCCAATGAGAGAGTTCCTCAACTCGCAAGCGAACCGAGCAGTGCAGCTCGGTGTGTCGGCGTTCAGCACGCTCTTCCAGGCTTTCTCCATCTTGTTGTTCACGTTCTATTTCGCTGCTGATGGCCCACGACTGCGGCGCACTATCTGCAGTTGGCTGAGACCTCAACGCCAGCGAGTGGTGCTCGACGTGTGGGAACTGGCCGTCGACAAGACGGGCGGCTACCTCTCTTCGCGAGCGATTCTCGCCGTCGTCTCGTCGTTCCTCCACTGGATCGCATTCCAAGCCATCGGCACGCCGGCCCCGATTGCGCTTGCGCTCTGGGTCGGTGTGGTCTCGCAGTTCCTCCCGGTCATCGGCATCTATGTCGCCGGCGTTTTGCCGCTCTTGCTCACCGTCATCGACTCACCGCTCAAAGCCCTGTTCGTGTTCGGCTTTATCGTCATCTATCAGCAAATCGAGAACTTCCTTATCGCGCCGAAGATCACAGCGCAGAAGATGCAGTTGCATGCCGGTGTCGCCTTCGCGTCGGCGATCATCGGCGGCGCGGTGCTCGGGCCAATCGGCGCAATTCTTGGGTTGCCGGCTGCAGCCGTGATCCAAGGCGTGCTCAGTTCGGTGGGCGAGCGTTACGAAGTGGTCGAAACCGGAGACAGCGGCGGCGAATGAGGTACCGAGCCGCGGTCGTCGTTGCCATTTGTACTGTGCTCGCAGTTGGGGCACCTGCGCTCGCCACGCAAGACGCGGGAAGCGAGACTGCTTCGGCAGGTGGCGTTGACGTATCGCCGCTGCCGTCGATTGCCCCGAGCATCACCGAGTCGCGTCGTTTCGCTCCGGAGTTGCCGCGCAAGACAGGTGAGGGGCGTCGCGTCGTCTACAGCAACTCGCTGCAGTGGGTGTGGGTCGTCGACAAGAACGACGAAGTGGTTCGCTCGATGCCGGTCTCTGGCAGGCGTGGCGTGCCAGCCCCAGGCACCTACAAGGTGACGACGCAATCGGCGTGGTCGTTCAGTCTCGACTTCGAAGGAGTGAACTTTCGTTGGATGACGCGATTCGCGCTTGGGCCGGACGGAGGCAACATCGGCTTCCATGAGATTCCGCGCAAGAACGGCAAGCCAATGCAGACCGAGTCACAACTCGGTTCGTTCGCCGGTTCTGGCTGCGTGCGAATGGCGACCGAAGACGTGAAGTTCATCTACCGCTGGGCAAAGCCCGGCACCACCGTCATCGTCACCAAGTAGTCGCCGCATAGCCTCCCGCTGCGAGTTGGGACGTCGCACAAGCTGTCACATTTGCGCGAGGTGCAACTTCGCTTAGAAGCGGGCCATCTCCTGTGTGAACAACTCGAGGCCGAGGTTGCCGAGGTCGAGCGCGTACGTGTGCCATGCACGAAGATCAAACGATGCACCGTGCTTGGCTTTCGCCTCGTCGCGAAGGCGCAACCACACCCGCTCACCGATCTTGTACGAAATTGCTTGCGCCGGCCAACCGAGGTAGCGGTCGATCTCTGACTTGTTGAACGCCTCGTCGTTCGACGAACGTGCCGAGAGAAACTCGAGCGCGAGCTCGGGGTTCCATGTTTCGCCTGCGTGCCATCCCCAATCTTTTGGAATCTTCTTTTCGCAGTGCATACCGATGTCGACCACCACGCGCGCCGCGCGGAACGCCTGCGCATAGAGGAATCCGAGCCGGTACTCGGGTCGATTGAGGAAACCGAACTCGTCCATGAGGCGCTCGGCGTAGAGAGCCCAGCCTTCGCCGTGACCGCTCACGAACTCGTTGCGTTGGAATCGCGACAGTTTCTCCCGATTGACGATCGCCATGCCGATCTGCAAGTGGTGACCCGGAACGCCCTCGTGGTACGCCGTGGTCGGCTCGCTCCACAGAGGGAAGCGCGTGCGGCCGTTCGCTGGATACCACGTGCTGCCTGCACGAGCGAGGTCTTCGCTTGGCGCCATGTAGTACTGCGCGGCAGCGCCTCCCGGCGGCGAGATCTTGGCGTCGATCTTGCGGATTCCGACGGGAATGTCGAAGTGCTTGTTGCTGATGAGAAATTCCATCGCGTCGTTCATCAGGTTCTGCAGCCATTGACGCAGGTTTTCCTCGCCTTCAATGGCTTCGGTCGATTCGTTGTCGAGATAGTGGCGCACTTCGTCGAGCGATGCACCTGGTTTGATTTCTGCCGCACAACGACGCAGCTCCGCGTCGAGACGGCGGACCTCTTCGAGCCCCCACGTGTAGGCGTCGTCGGCGTCGATGTCCATGCCCAAGTAGCGGCGACGGGCAAGTGCATGACGTTCTTCGCCCACTCCGTTGCGCGGATCGGCGACTGGCGCGTAGGTCGTGCGCAAGAACGCAGCCGTCTCGGCGAGCGCTGTCGTTGCCTCGCGGGCAGCGGCGCGAAGACCGTCGACTGGTGCGCCGTTCACAGCGGCTCCTTGTTCGGCGAGCGTCGTGAAGAAGCCGGGCGCCGAAGCGGTGCCTGCCCAACCCTCGAGCATGTCTGCGACCGCCAACACTTGTCGGCGCGGCGCGACGACGCCTCGCTGCATGCCGAGGTTCCATGAGTCGCGCATGCCATTGAATGCTCCTGGAACGTGAGACATGCGTTCAGCGATGGTGCGCCAGTGCTCAGCAGTCTCCGTGGGCATCAGGTCGAAGACAGATCGCGCGTAGTCGACGTCGCCGGCGAGCACGCGAATGGTGCGAAGGTGCTCACCCGCGGCGAACTCGCGCTCCGAGAGTTCGAGCGAGTTACGCAGCACGCCCGCGGCGAGACGGTCACCTGCGCTCGAGGTGTCGAGCGTTGAGAGTTTTGCGAGCGTCGCACGATTGAGCGTCTCGCGCGCTTCGTGCCCGGCCGGGCTGAAGTCGGTCATCAAGTGGTCGCTTCCAGCAATGCCGAGCGCGGTCGCGTAGCCGGGGTCGAGTGCGGCGAGACGTTCGATGTAGGCGTCGGAGAGTTCAAAGACTGGTGAAGGCATGACGTTCACCCTAAATCGTCAGGTGTGCGAGGCTCAAAGCGTGGCTGAACCGTCGATTCGTCGCCGTGTGCTTGTGACCGGGGCGTCGTCGGGCATCGGTGAGGCGTTCGCCCGTCAGTATGCGACGCAAGGTTGCGATGTCGTCTTGGTGGCACGCAACTCCGAGCAACTCGAGCGGGTCGCTGCCGACGTTCGTCGGACTGGCGCGAAAGCTGAGATCATCGTGGCGGATCTCTCCAGTCGCGACGGCGTGGAGATAGTCGGAGAACGTTGCGGCAACGTTGATGTGCTGGTCGCGAACGCAGGCGTCACGCATGCAGCAGCAGTGGGCACCACGAATCGCGACACCCTCGATCGCATCGCCTACCTCATGTCTGCTGGGGTAGTTCGACTCTGCGAGATCATCGTGCCGCGGATGCTTGAACGTGGCGGAGGAGACGTCGTCATCGTCTCCTCCATCGCGTCGTTCACCCCAATGCGCAAAGCGGGGCCGTATGCGGCTGCGAAGTCGCACGCCACTGCATACGCACGAAGCCTCGCGATGGAAGTCGGGCACAAAGGAGTCCGTGTGGTTGCCGTATGCCCGGGCTACGTCCGCACCGAGTTGCACGGTCGCGCCGGGCTCGATCATCTTGCGCGGAAGGTTCCGTCGTGGATGTGGCTCACCTCGGAGCAGGTTGTGCACGCGACCATGCGAGCACTGCGCCGCGGCAAGACCGTGCTCGTGCCTGGCGCGGTGTACCGAATCGTGTTGCCGTTTCTCTCGTCGTCGCTCGCCCAAGGTGCGTGGCGGCGGCTCACGCGCCGCAGTTAGCGATTCGTCTTATCGCGGAGATGGCCGCCGATGTGGCCGATCACCACCCGCCGTTGCCCTGAGTCGACGTAAAAGTAGATGCGGGCCTCGTTGCAGCGGATGTGTGGCCCGAGTTGGACGGGGGCATCGTTCCACACGATGGTGTAGTCGCTGCCGAACTTGTTGATGGCGTTGTCACTCACCGAGGGCGCGAAATTGAACTTCTCAGAGCAATACGTATTAAAGAGGTGCGGCTCAATGTCACCGCGGCGAAGTCGGGCAGCGAGGTTGTTGAGCTCGAGCAGGCTGCCGAAGATGCGCTGGTTGGTGGCCGGCGGAAACTGCGTGTTGCCGAGCCTCGACTCGAGGTCGCGGTGGAAGTCGAGCATTGTGAACGACTTCTTTGCGAGCTCGAGCACGTGTGCGCTGTTGTTCCACTGCTTGGCATCGTCACGCAACAGCAAGAACGAGGTGAGCTGGTCGCGGTACCTGTCGCGCTCTTCGGCAATCTTCGCGCTGAGGTGCTCGGTCATGGTGAGGTTTTCGTGCAGGTCGTCGTAGTCGGACTGCAGTTCGTCGACGCGCTGCTCGAGTTCTTGGTTCTTTCGGCGCAGGTTGCCCACCTCGGTGGACGACGTGTTGGCGACGACCTGCTGGATGGGCACTGACGGCGGGCCCTGCGGTCTGGTGGTGGGACGCGGCAGAATCGGCAACGCACCGACGGCAGCCGCGATCAACTCGTCGACGAGCCGCTCATCGTCGCTCTGCGGGTATTCCGACAGCGAGACGGTCTGCCCAGCGCGCGGCCATGCGACGAGTACCCAGCTCGAACTCGCCTTCCGCTTTCCGTAATACGTGTTGAAGCCCTCCTCGGCCGCCGGAGTCGTGAGGTGGTACACGTGTGCGATACCCGTGAGCACGCGGGCAGTTTCACCGGTGGTGGTCGTGTTGGTGCCCTTCTTGCTGGTGCACTCGACGACGACGGGCAACCGTCGCGACGGCGCATCAAACAGTGCGGCGACTGCGGCACCTTCGTCAGCTGTTGACACCCGACTAGGGCTGCCCGAGATGAAATTGTTGGCGTCCCGTGCGCGAAGCTCGCGAGCCACCTCTGACACCAGCGACGTGAGCGAGACCGGTGGACGTTCGCTGCGCGTTCGCGGCAAGATGAGCGACCCAGTGGGGCGCACCTCGCGGCGCACGTCGACGCACAAGTCGCCGCGACGCGAGGGAAAGAGCGACACAAGCGTCACCTGTCGTGCGTCGTCGTTGGGGTGCTGTTCGGAGATTTCGCAGCGGAACACCTTGTCGGTCACACTGTTGTGCATCAGCACCTGCGTGGAGTTAGTGCGCTTGTCGTGCGGCCAGGTGCGCTCAAGCCAGGGCTCGAGCAAGTGGCCAACCGTCTCGCGCATGGTGCGTTCCTGCGCGTCATCTTTTGCCTTGGGGGAGATCAGCGTGACGCCGTAGACCGTGAGCATCGTTCAGCGCTCCAAGACGAGATTGAACTCGAGCACGCCGGAGTCTTCGGTGGAGATACCGGGAATCGAAGGGTTGGGGATTCCCCATTCTTCAAATACGACGGGAATCTCACCGACCACCACGATTCGTCCGTCGCGGACGCTGCTCACCACCGTGAGATTGACGGCTTTGCTTGTGCCGCGCAGGGTGAGTGTGCCGCGTGCCGCGTGCGAGACGGACGCGCTCGTTGCCTCGGCAGGCAGGACGATGGGTGAGTCGAGCACGAACGTCGAGGTGGGGTAGTTGAGTACATCCATGATTCGGCTCGCGAACTGGGCGTCTCGTTTTGGTTCGTCGCTCGTCACCGTGGTCATGTCGACCTCAAACTTTGCCGCAACGACGCTTCCGCCAGCAATTTCGATTGTTCCGGTGACTGCATTCGTGCGCCCGACTGCGGTGACGCTCTGCCCGAAGAGCACTTCGTCGACGCGGTAACCGACTTGCGACTGGGCCGAGATGTTCCAGGTGCCGGTGGGGTCACTGAGTGTTTCCGACGGTGCGACTGACGTGTCGACTGCCGACACGGTGGTGTCGCTTGCGACGGCGGCGTCTGGCACGGTCGTTGCGACCTGGTCGACGAAACTCTCAGGCGCGTCGCCGCGAACGAAGTTGATGTAGACCCACGGCCCACCGACGAAGACCGCGAGACCGACAAAAATCGCAACGAGTGCGTAGCGCAGACCGCGCGACACGAGAACCTTCCTCAGGACTTTCTGGCGAGCACCTGGGTGGTGGCGCTCGTTCCGTTGTGGTACTTGCCCTCGACGATGTCGCGCTCGATTTCGCGGCCGACTTCTATGGTCATGCCGTTCGACGACCCGATGTCGGAGAGAATGTCTTCGAGCTCGACCGTCATCTCGGGGTTCTGCGGGCCTCCCACGCCTCGACCGATGTTCGCTGCGCGGTACGCCTCGAGCACGAAACATCCATGCGAACGAAGCGCGGCCGGCACTGACGAGTGCACCTTATGTCGCAGCGGAGGCGGCAAGTGGCAGAACACCGAGACGATGCAGTCCCACGAGTTGAGCCCGAGTTCGAACGTTTCGAGGTCGGCGACGCGAGCGTCGATTGAAGTGCCGCGGTCGGAAGCGAGTCGCCGCGCCTTCACTACACCGACTGGGCTCAGGTCGACGGTCACGACGTCATGGCCGAGTTGTGCAAGAAACACGCCGTTGCGGCCTTCGCCGTCGCCGAGGCAGAGCGTGCGACCCTTCGGGAGTCGATCGGCGACGTCACGCAAGAAGTCGTTCGGCTCAGTTCCGAACGCAAAACCGTCCTCGGCGTAGCGCTCATCCCAACTTTGACCGCTCGAAGTGATGCGCGACATATGTTCACGATATGAGCGGAATGCGAGGCCATCCCGCCCAGCATCTCAGCAACGACGACTAGCGTGGAATTTCGATGCTCGCAGACGTTACCGGATACGTCGCGACGCTGTTCTCAATGGCATTCATCTGGCCGCAAGTGGTGCGCGCTCACAGACGCAACACCGTGGAAGGTCTGGCGCCGCTCGGGCAGGTGATTGGCTCGGTGGCGACCGTGTTGTGGGGCGTCTACTCGTACTTCAC
>RFOJ01000048.1 GCA_009926705.1 Acidimicrobiia bacterium | reverse complement strand
ACCCCCGGGCCCCCCGCAACGTGGTGGAGGTGCCCCGCGATTCGCAGCACCACTGGGCGCTACCGGGCGGGCACGTCGGCAACACCCTGCTGGGTGATGCCTATGGCACGGGCTCGGCACCGGATGGCACTCTTGCCCAGGCGGCGTTACGGGTACTCGCTCGAGAGACGTCACTTGACCTCTCCGAAGACGACCTCCACCAAATAGCGGCCTTCGGTGACCTTGACCGCGACCCCCGTAGTGGTCGAACCATCTCCGTTGCCTACCTCGCAGTGATCGGCGACGACCGCGACCTCAATCACCACCCAGACGACAGCGTTGGGCACGTCAGCAGGGTGCAGTTCCGCCCGGTCATCGACGTGTTGGCACGCCCCAACCGTCTTGAGTTCGACCATGAAGACATCGTCATGGCAGCCATCCGCCTGCTGCGCAATTTGGTGGTCACTACCCCGCTTGCCACCAAGTTCTGCCGTGAAGAGTTCACCGTCGGCGAGCTTCGACGCGTCTACGAGGTGCTGTTCCACGAGTCGCTCGACTCCGCCGAGCAGGCCGAGCGACGCGAGCACGTCGGGGTCGTTCGCGACTACTTGGCCAAGCTCGAGCGAATGGACGCCACCGCAGCACCAGAGTTTGAGCGTGCGGTGAGCGAGCTGGCGCTGCTGCTCCCCACGGCACTTCGTGATCGATCCGAGGTCGTGCTGCAGGAGCCGCACGACCCAGCATCACGTCGGCGCCCAGACCTCGTAGGAGACGGCTGGACGGCGGAGATCAAAACTCACCGAACTTCGACGAGGCGCCTCAGTTCCGGAGCGTCAGGCGACGGCCTTGCCTCTCAGGGCGTGTCGTCGGCGCGGTCGATGACGAGCGATCTCAGCCGCCAGGCCGAGCTGATGGAACGGTTGCTGCGCCACGGCAACCCGCTTCGGCCTCCCCGACCACCACGCCTGCTCAAGCCGCTTGACCCCACCAACTTTGCTCGCAAGATACAGAAACTTGGCATTCTCGAACCAGTGGCAGGGTCGCTACGACCCACGTTCGAGCGATATGGCAAGCCTGCTGCACTCTTTCGATTGGCGCAGGATCGAGAAGACACGCCCTTCTTGCTGCGTCTCGACCGCCTCGCGCGATCTGATTCGAGCGATTCCACCGACTGATATTGCGGTGGTCGGCTCGGCACGACTGCACCGGACGGCTAGCGCACGTCATGGCCACACGACCACCCGATGACGACACTCCCTGCCGCGTTCCGTGCGTAGGCATCGCAGTGGCACTCGACGGAGGTTTCTCCTTTCGGCCGTCGGGTGCCACTTCCACGCGACACCGGTCATCTACGGTGTCGTCCCCCGTTTCTACTCAGTCACCTGGAGGCACTGATGGCATCACCCGACCCGACCGCACGCATCTCTGCGAGCGCACTTCGTCAGTTGCTCACTGCGGCATCTGATGCAGGTCTCGGTTCACTCGTAACTTCCGATTCGGTTCGCATCGACGGCGAACACGTCATCATTTCCATCGACGCGCGCCAAGTACGCGCACTCACCAACTGGTTGGCAATCATTGCGGAGTCGCACCGTGCACAACCGATCACTGCGACGACCGTCCCTGTCGCGAATTCGACAGGCAACGTGTCCGACAACTGGATGCGTGACGTCACCGACCAGATTCGCGCAACCCCCGTCGGCTACTCGCGGGCGAACATCCCGAGCACCTCACAAGAAAGCGGCAACCAATGAAGCAGACCATCGACCTCGGTCTCGTTGAGACGGGCGAACTCACCAAGATTTTCGACGTCATCTGGATGTTGCGCATGGAGGGCACGGCGATTCCGGGTGTCATCGCGCATTGTGCACACGGTCGTCGGGTGTGGACCATCTCCACCGATGAGTTGTCTGTCGTCATCAACGGCGACTCCGCGTCGTTCACCGGCGCGTATCTCATCCCCCTCACGATCCTGGCGAACGCGGGGCGTCAGAACGCGGCAAACGGCGACATCACACTCACTGTCGAGGGCGACGTCATCACTGCGCACTCCTCGCTCGGCAAGCAAACCGCAACATGTTCCATGGTGGCGATTCCCCCGACTCCGTCGGTGAAGTGGTCGCCATCGCGGGCGAGCGCAACCCTCGGCGGCAGCAATCTCAAGTGGACGTTCTTCTCTGGCGCGAACGCACCGTTTGAGGCAGGACTCTCGGGCGACGATGAAGACGTCTCGAGTCCCGATCACTTCACCGTCGAGATCAGCAACGGCGTATTCCAGGCGTACAGCGACTGGACGTCGGCGAAGCTCTACCCGATGCGCGGAACGACCAGCGCAGAAACTTCGGGTACCGCAGTGGTGAACGTCGACCCTGATTTTCTGGCGGTCATCTTCCAGTGCGTGGACAGCGACTCCACATGGACCATCTCATTCGACTCGAGCGAACCGCACCACATCGAGTTACGCAGCGACACGTACCACATCATCGCAAAGATGACCAAGGTTCCGGTCGTTGAACTGCACGAGCGCGTCTTGCGGGTTCTTGAGCACGAGAAATTCGAGCACCAGACCACTGAGAGCGGTCTCATCGGCGTGCGACTTGATGGTGTGACGGTGTCTTTCGACTTCTTCCAGCGTGAGTCCGACGAGACTCCGATGGTGAGGTTGTCCACCATCATCACGCGCGACTGCAACGAGAGCGCAGAACTTCTCCGTGAGATCAACTGCCACAACCAAGGCGGATCGGTCGTTCGTCTGTGGTACGCGGACGGTGCGGTCACTTCGGCGATTGATCTCTTCCCCGACAATCTGCACTCGTTGGCGAACCGTCTGCGACACCTGGTGCGCGAAGCAGGCCGCCTGCGCGGCGTTCTCGAACCATTCGCAGCAGAAGATGCACTTCCTGCACGTCGCACCCGACGTCGTCGACGTCCATCAACGGTCGAGCGTCAGCCCGAGGTTTGGGACTAACTACACCGCGAAGATCGCGACGAGCACCGGCGTGAGAACGAGACCCGGCAGCAAGTTTGCGAGGCGAATTTTGGTGATCTGCAGCAAGTTGAGACCGATGCCGATCACCGCCAGTCCGCCGGCCGCGAACAATTCGGTTCGCATGCGGTCGTCTAATGCCGCGTCGAGGCCCGTGCCGCCGAGCGTGAGACTGCCCTGCACGACGAATACCGAGATGGCACTGAACGCCACCCCGATGCCATACGTGGCAGCGAACATGATCGAGACGAAGCCGTCGAGCAGACCCTTAATGATGTAGAGCTGCGGGGTGTCACCAGTTGCGTCTTCGATGGCGCCGAGCACCGTGAGCGGCCCGATGCAATACAACGCAGAGGCCGTGACGAAACCTTTCACGAACGACTTCTCGCCGTCATGAGTGCCGCGATCAAAGCGACGCTGCAAGAACGAGCCGAAGGCTTCGATGCGGTCTTCGATGCGCAGCGCCTCGCCGATCAATGCACCAACTGCCATGCCGACCAACGGAAACACCATGTTGCGGGTTTCGATGGCGTCACTCACACCCAGCGCGATGGTGACCAGACCGATGACCTGCAGCAGCGTGGTACGCATTCGCTCGGGAATCCGGTCGCCGACGAGCACTCCGAGCCCGCTGCCTGCGATCACGAGGGCGGTGTTGATGAGCGTTCCGAGCCCGCGCACGGGTGACGACGCTACTCGCGCGCAGTCTCTGCAGATTCTGTCGAACCGGGGGTGTCGCCGAGACTGGCCACCCACTCTGCGACGACCCGCGCGACCAGCTCGTCTTTGCCGCGAAGATCGTGACGTGACCCTTCTACGAAGTGCAGTCGCGGCTCGCTCGGCGCCGCATTGAGATGTTCACGAAGCTCATCGGGCGAGCCGAATTCGTCGCGAGTGCCGCTCACGAACAGTGACGGCACCTTGATGCTCGGCAAATGCGCGACACGCAGTTTGGTGGGTTGTCCTGGCGGATGAAGGGGGTAGCTCAGGCATACCAAGCCAGCGACGCGCAACGGTGGTTCTGCGGGTTGGGTGACTTTGTCGTTGCCATCGAAACCAGCCACCGCCATCGAACACATCCGACCACCCATCGAGCGCCCGCCGATCACCACGTCGGTCGATGCACACGACCAGTTTTCACATGCGTGCTGCACAGCATCGCGCACGGCTCGCACTAGGACGGGCGCGCGATCTGGCACACGGCGACCCGCGACGCGATACGGAAAGTCGACGCGTTCAACCTTGAGCGGCTGTAATGCACGGTCGAGTGCGACGAGCGAGGCGTGGCTCGCACTCGAGCCAGCACCCGGAAAGAGAACTACACCGCGAATCACTTCAGAAGCATGCGCAGAAGTGTCATGCGAGTGACGAAAGCAGCACGCGGCGCGCCTCGCCAAGTTGCTCGATTCGCTGCCCCGCCTCGCCGGCATCGCCGCCGTGGTCCGGGTGCACGTCACGAAGGCTCTCGCGGTACTTGCGTTGCACGTCGCGCTTCGACGGGCTCACGGTGCCTGCCGGGAACCCAAGCATTTCAAGCGCCCATGCTCGCGGGTCGGTCATCGCAGTGATCGACGACGTTGCGGTGCCGGCGAGATATGCGAGGAACTCTGCGGCAATTGGCCCGCGCCAGCGCATTGCCTTGTGGATCACCGGCGTCAGAGCGTGCCGCGCCAGCACGTCAAGGCGTTCGAGCGAGTAAATGGCACCGAGCACTTGCTGCAACGGGCTGCCGTTCGTCTCGAACTCGTAGCTCAATCGCTCTCCGTCACCGACGAGGCGATGGCGGCTTCGCGAGAGACCCTGCCTGTCGATCTGGTACCGGTGTCGCAGTCGCGGCTGCACCACACGGTCACCGCGGTCGACTTGCAGCACCAAGCGATGTATGTCTGGAACGAGGTCTTCTTCGACCTCTGGGAGATGCGCCGCCACGATGCCGCCCAGCAGCAACCCACCCAAACCAGGGGCTGGGTCGACCGGCAACACTAGGTGACCAAGCGACAGGCGTCTGGTTGGCGAATGCGTGCGCGAGTGAAAGATCTCGACTTCGGCGAGCAACTGTGAATCGTCGGTATTCACCCGCAGAACGCTACTGAGACGACCGCTTTAGCGGTCAAACTCATCGAGCAGGTCTTCAACAGCGTCGGCATCATCCACGCTGACGACGAGCAGATCGTCTTCCCAACGGTGCCCGATGCCACGCTCGACGAGCACTGCCGCGAACTCCATACGATCCGCCGGAGTCCATCCGTCAAGCTCGAACTCTTCCAAGTCACCAGTGAGGGCCTTGGGTGCGTCGTGATCGGCATCGTCGTCTTCAACGTCTTCGATCATCGCGTCGACCACTGCTTCGCACTCGGCCGGCACCATCAGTTCGTTGCCGTCCCAGTCGTGACGAATCTCAGCATCTGCGAGCATCTCCACCAGTTCGACCCGCTCATCCACCGACCAATCACCCAAGTCGTAGCGAACCGTTGGCGCATCAGGATCTTTCGGGTCCCATTCGGTCACGAGGCGAACGCTAGTACGGCTCGGCGTGGGCTATTTTGGGGGCGGTGCCACTCTCCAAGAAGCCCGATCGCAACTTGGCGATGGAACTCGTTCGCGTCACCGAGTCGGCCGCACTCGCGGCATCAAAGTGGGTGGGCCGCGGAGACAAGCATTCCGCCGACGGCGCGGCAGTGGATGCGATGCGCAACCTGCTCGACACCGTCAACATGGACGGCGTTGTCGTCATCGGCGAAGGCGAGAAGGACGAAGCTCCGATGCTCTTCAACGGCGAGCACGTCGGCAACGGTAGTAAGCCCGTGACCGACGTGGCGGTCGACCCCATCGACGGCACGACGCTCACATCGCTCGGGCGCGGCAACGCACTGAGCGTCATCGCCGTCGCCGAGCGTGGTTCGATGTTCAACCCTGGTCCCTTCGTGTACATGAACAAGATCGCCGTCGGCCCAGATGCTCGCGGCGCGATCGACATCACCAAGTCGGTGCGGCACAACCTCGACGCGATTGCCCGTGCAAAACACAAGACTCTTAATGAACTGACCATCGTCGTACTTGATCGACCGCGACACGATGACCTCGTCGGAGAGATTCGATCGGCTGGATGCCGAATCAAGCTGATTTCCGACGGCGACATCTTCGGCGCAATCGCTGCAGCGTGGCCGCAGACTGGCGTCGACGCGCTCATGGGCATCGGAGGCACCCCCGAAGGTGTCACCTCGGCCGCGGCCATCAAGGCTCTCGGCGGCGAGATCCAGGGGCTCTTGTGGGCGCGCGGCGAAGAAGATCGAGCGTTAGCAAGGGCGTCGGGCATCGACATGAATCGTGTGCTCACCACCGACGACTTGGTGCAGTGCGATGACGCCTTCTTTGCTGCAACGGGCGTGACCGACGGAGACCTACTGCGCGGCGTTCGCTACGACACGTACGGGGCAACGTCGCAGAGCCTGGTCATGCGCGTACGCAGTGGCACAATCCGCACCATCGACACGCGACACCGTGCCGACCGAATCGGCCAATACTCCTCGCTCGAATTCCGTTAGGCGCCCGTAGCTACCGCTTCATCACAGCATCACTGCTGCATCACGGCACTGTGGCCGCATCGCGCGCCGCCAAGATTGGTGCGAGCGAGGCATTGAGCAAGTCGGCGAGTCGGTTGGCCCCCGGCCCGATGAGGTGCAGACGATCGGGCCGGAACCAGCCTTGCGCATCTGCACTGAACGAGTTCCAATCGGCGACGTGCAGGTTGTCGATCTTGCGGTCGAATCGAGTCAACTGCTCATTCATCACTTCTGCCTTCCCCCGCACGTGACGCACCTCGCGATAGTTCACCCAGAGAACTTCCACGCCCTGACGCCGCGCTTCGTCAGTGATCATCGTGACCGCTTCCTTGAAGTCGGGGCCGATGCGGTCGTTGTAGCCCGTGCCCACGACGACGACATCG
>RFOJ01000047.1 GCA_009926705.1 Acidimicrobiia bacterium | reverse complement strand
CAGGCGACCGCGCCGTGCCCGTATGCGTTCGCCTTGACAACAGCCCACAGTTCGCTCGTCCCCGCACGGGCGGTAAGAACCTGCACGTTCGAGCGCAGCGCACCGAGATCGACCTCAGCCCGGGTGAAGCGTCGAGCCTCGAGCTCGCCCTGAACGTTCGCCATGATGCGAGCTAGTCGGCAGCGACGACCGCAACCGCAAGGTTGTCGGTGTGCGAGATGGAGACGTGCCACTGTGCGACACCACGTTCGCGGGCGAGCTCCGCTGCCCTGCCACCCACCTTCAGCGAGGGCCGTCCGTCAGCAGAGGTTCGGATCGACACGTCGTGGAAGTTGAAAGCTCCGAGCCCTACACCGAGCGCCTTCATCGTGGCTTCACGCACCGCGAACCTCGCCGCGAGCACCGCCGCCGAATCGGCCCGACGCTCTGCGAGTGCGCGCTCGTCATCGGTAAAGACGCGTCTGGCCAGAAGCGGGCTGCGCTCGAGTGCGCGCGCAAAGCGGTCGATATCCACCGCGTCGATTCCCAAGCCGATCATGGTTTCACTCCGACACCAGCAACTCTGTGGCCTCGCACGAACGAGCTGGTCTCATCGACTATTCCGCGCCGTCAGCGGTGCGCCACATGTCGGCTGTTGCGGTGATCGGAAGAATGAGGGCATCCGCCACGGAGACTTCGCCGAGTCGGTCTTCGCGGAACGTACTCTCCGTTTCCGTGACCGCGTCGACGAGCCGGTCATAGCGGTTGTCGTAGCCAGCGAGCACCTGCTTCATGACACCTGCGGGGAGTCGATCGTGGAACAGCACGTGCAAGAGGGTGATCCCTGTCGTCTCCTGGCCCTTGGTCTCCGGGATGAAGATGACGGTGCGGTTATCGCGCCGACCGCGAGCAACCAGCACTTCCTGCGACATCGCCACGCGCCGTTTTGTGCCTCGCAAAGCATTGGTCGTGTCGACGCGTGACTGTAAGTCGCGCGCGATGCCGCCACGGTCGACGATCGCAATCGTTGACTCAGGTAAAGACGGATCGCCCTCGATGCGATATCGGGTGAAGCCGACTACTTGGCTGACCGCCGGATCGAGGTCGGCCAGCACCTTCAGCACTCCGTAGGGCAGGCGCTCACGGGCCGCTCCAGCACCGAGCACGGCCTTCACCAGGGCGCGATCAAGCAAGCCTTCTTCACTGCGCGAGATACCGACGGTGATCGTCTTGGCTTGGTGCTTGATTGCATCGACCGGACGAGTGAGCTCGTCAATGGCTCGGGTTAGCGCTGCAGTGATGTCGTCGAGCAGCGTCTCGGGCGTCGCGATCTTTCCTGAGTCGCGCTGGTACGCCTGCAACGGGTTCGGCGACATGGCAGTGCGCAGGATTCCGACGAGGCGGACCGCGGTCGACACTTCGAGGTTTCCGTCGTACGCACCCGTTGCGAGCGCGTCAAAGAACCTTTTTGCCGGAAGACCGATCTCAGCGTGCACCTTGTCGAGCAGTGCGGAGCCTTGGCCGCCGCGCTCGACGGCGTGCTCCACCACCTCGCGGGTCTGGCGCAACGGTCGTGCGAGCGAGTCGATTGCCATCGCCGCCTCGTAGCCAAAGAGATGTCCCACCATGACTGACAACACGAACGCGACGCGCACGTCAACTTCTGGTACCTCGATCACCGCGGCGGCGGCACCGAATCGCTGTTCGCCGCGAGTTGCAACGACAATCGGCAGTGCCTTGTGCGCTCTGAAGATCTCGATTTCCTTCGCTACGTCGGCGGCGGTACCGCCAGTGAGACCGGCAGCGCACACGAAGATGAGCGGCTCGCACGAGAGGTCGATGTGCTTTTTGTCTTCGGTGATGTCGCAGGCGATCGACTTGTAGCAGAGCTCACTCAACTTGATACGTACTTCTTCGGCTGCGACCGCATTGGCGCCGTTGCCGACGATGGTCCAGTAACGCCGCGAGGTAGCGAAAGTTTTCGCTGCTTCGGCAATCTTCTCGCGCAGTTGCAGCACTTCGCGCATGGAGTCGGGCAAGGTGCGCAGAGCGCGAAGCAGGTTGCTTCGGTCGTCGGCAGCACCCGTACCGAGCACCTGGGCTATCGCGCACGCAACGAGAGCTCCCGCTGCGACTTGCGCATAGAAGGCCTTCGTGCTCGCCACGCTCATCTCCACGTCGCGGCCGTCGGAGGTGTAGATGACACCTTCGGCCTTGGCAGTGAGCTCGCTGCCGCGGCGGTTGACGATTGCAACGACCCGGGCACCGCGCGAGCGGGCGAGGTCTACTGTGCGATTGGTGTCGGTTGTCGTGCCGCTCTGGCTGATGGCAATGACGAGGGTGTCGCGCATGTCGAGCTGCAAGCCGAAGCCCGACAACTCGGTGGCGGGCAGCGCATCCACGCGAATGCGATCTTCGGTCAGTTGACGCAACAGATTGGCCAGCGACCTTCCAGCGATTGCAGCTGTGCCCTGACCGATCACCCGTACCCGCTTGAGTGTGCCGTCGGCAAGTTCGCTCGCAATCGTGGACGGCAGCTGCGATTCGTCAAGACTGACCGACAGGAGCGCCTTGTCTTCTGCGATGCGCCCACGCAACGTCTTGGCGAAGCTGCGCGGAGCCTCGTTGATTTCTTTCGCCAGGAAGTGCCTGTGCTCGCCGCGGTCGATATCGCGCGTCGTGACTTCGGCGGTGAGCACGTTGTGCTTGCCGAGGGCGAGCGCAGTGCCGTCGTAAGCGACGAGGGTGACACCGGCCTCATCGCCTGCACGACTGCCGTCGAGCACGATCACCTGACCGCGACTCGACGGTCGATCCGGGTGCGCAAGTGACTCGCCGTCCATGCGCACGTAACGCTGAGTCTCTTCCACGAGGCCATATGGTTCGCTCGCGACGACGAAGCGGTTCTCCGCAAGGCCGACACAGAGGCCTTGACCACTTCCCTTCAGTGCCAGCAACAATTTGTCGGGTTGGTCAGCGGATGCCGCAGCGATCGCGACGGAGCCTTCGAAGGCTGCTACGGTCTCGCGAAACGACTCGGTGAGCGATTCTCCGTTGCCGACTCGACGGGAGACGAGCGCGGGGATGACCTTTGCGTCGGTGGTGATCGGTTGGGCGAGTCGCAAGTTGTGGCGAGCCTTCAGGTCGGCGTGGTTGTCGACGTCACCGTTGAGCGCAGCGACCAGGTATGCCGATTCTGCGGACGCCTCTAATTCTTCGCTGTTCACGGGGTGAGCATTGGGTTCCGAGATGATGCCGACGCTCGCCCAGCGGGTGTGGCCGAGCACCGCGACACGAGCTCCTTGCTGACTCACGGCGAGACGCAAGAGGTCGTCGGACAACACCGTGGAGCGCATGGCGCGGGTGTTGTCGCCCAACTCGCCAATCTCTGCTGCCGCTTTGTAGACGAACGACCATGCATTGCGCGTCACGCGCACTGCACCCGAGGTGAACAAGCTGTCGTCGTGTCGCGCCCCAAGCAACGCAGCGACTTGCGGGTCTTCTCGACGCAGGCCGTGGTTCCACACCATTACGTGCACGCCGGCCGAGTCACGTCCGCGAACCTCAAGGCGGTCAAGCGCAGAGGACGACTGCTGGATAGAGAGGTATGCGCTCAGTGCAGACCGGCTAGCTCCAGCACCCGCGAGACCGTCGACCGCCAAGGCGGTGCGAATGCGGTCTTTGCGCAGTGACCATGCGGCGTCACGAAGCGCAGTCAGCAGGTTGCTTGATCGCTCGAGCGATGCAGCGGCCACACCCGTCGATCGCTCGAGCAGCGATTCAGCCGCGAGCAGCCACGAGTCGAGTTGGTCGAGTCGCACTGTCAGAGCGGAGATGAACTCGCGGTTCCCCGCCATCAACCAGATTCCGGCATCGCCGCGCAGGGCAGTGTCAACACCAGTCATTGCTGTCGCAGCGGCGCGGAGTGGGTCGTCACCCGGCAGCGTCGTCATCCCCGCGGGGAGCTGCTTCAAGACTCCGTCGATGGTCGCAAGCAGCGCGTTCGCGTCGGGTACGGCGCGAGTTTCGGGGCGCGACAACACCGCGATGATGCCGCACATACGACCAAGGCTACCTATCTACGAGTGGTGCAAAATGTCGGAAGTCTGCTCCAAGAGGTCGGTTAGCAACATTCGACGAAGTCGTGCTCTTGTCACGCACGCGCGACGATGAGACGCTCCAAGCGGTCGGCGGTTGCCTCCGCGATCTCCGAAGATGCAGCCTCCACCATGATGCGAACGACCGGCTCAGTACCCGAGGTGCGCACGACGATTCTTCCGTCGTTGCCGAGTGCCGCTCGCTCGTGCACGAGTTCAGCACCCAGCAACGCTTCGACATCGGCCGGTTTGTTCGCCACTCTGACGTTGCGCAAAAGTTGCGGCATTCGCTGCATCACCGAACCAGCCATCTCGGCTAGCGAGCCACCGGCTCGACGCACGATCTGAAGCAACGTCACGGCCGCCAACACTCCGTCTCCGGTCGTCGCATGGTGCAAGTTGATGATGTGGCCGCTCTGCTCGCCACCAAGCACGTAACCACCGTCTTCCATCGCCGCCAGAACGGCTCGGTCGCCGACATCCGTTGTCACGACCTTCACACCGTGCTGCTGCATCGCGCGGTGGAAACCAAGGTTTGTCATGCTCGTGACTACGACCGTGTCGCGAGCAAGCATTCCGCGTGCTTGAAGGTCGAGCGCCATGAGTGCGATCAATCGGTCGCCATCGACCACATTGCCGAGCTCGTCGACTGCGATCAATCGGTCACCGTCACCGTCGAATGCGATGCCAATCTGTCGCCGCTCGGCGCAGAGTGCTGCAATGGCCTCGGGGTGTACCGCCCCGCATCGGTCATTGATGTTGCGCCCGTTCGGAGATGCGTAACGAATGTCGGCGCGCAACCCGAGCGCCTCTGCGACTGCAGCGACAACGATGCTCGTCGCCCCGTTGGCTGCATCGATGACCACGCTGCATCCGTCCAGTGCGCCGGCGCCGAGCCCGCTCGTCAGGCTCTCTATGTACTCACCGATGCAGCGCGAATCGCGCGGCAATGCCGAATCGCCCAAGGTCACCGTCGCCGAGGTATGCCATAAGTGCTCGATCTGTTGTTGCTCAGCGTCGGTGAGCTTGCGTCCACCGGGAGCAAACACCTTTACTCCGTTGTCATGCCAAGGGTTGTGCGACGCGGTAATCGCTACGCCCACGCAGTTACGCCGCTTGGCGGCATTAGCGACAGCCGGAGTCGGAACGACTCCTGCCAGAGCTACCGTCGCGCGAAGCGAGATCGCCCCCGCCCCAAAGGCGTTGCACCATGTCTCACCGCTCTCTCGTCCGTCGTGACCGATGAGGATGTCGACTCCGGGAAATGCGAGCGCGACAGCTGCACCGAGTTGAGCGACGTGTGATTCGTCAAGGTCGACTCCGACTCTTCCGCGCACGCCGTCGGTGCCGAAGCGCAACATGTCAATCACCATCTTGCCCGTCACAAGCAAACACGCCAGCAACGAGCCGCGCGGCGCGAAGAACGAATTAGCGCTTGGTGTACTGCGGCGCTTTGCGCGCCTTCTTCAAGCCGTACTTCTTGCTCTCCTTGCGGCGAGCATCGCGAGCAAGCAATCCAGCGCGCTTCAACGCAGGACGGTGCGTCGGATCGAGCGCGACAAGCGAGCGGGCCACTGCCAGGCGCATTGCGCCGGACTGACCGGCCGGACCACCACCTGCGATGTCGACGTCGACGTCGTAGGTCTTCAACGTGTCGGTGATACGCAACGCCTCGGTGGCGTTGTTGCGATGGATCGCAGTCGGAAAATAGACCTCGAAGGCTCGACCGTTGACGGTGACACGGCCCGAGCCTGCACGGAGGCGAACTCGAGACACGGCGCTCTTGCGACGACCGGTGGTTTGCGTGAGTGGCTTGGTTGCCATGGTCTGTTCCTCTCCTCGGATTGCTTCGATCAGCGAGCCTTGGCGTGGCTCATGTCGACGGGTTGCGGCTGCTGTGCGACGTGCGGATGTTCGGCACCCGCGTAGACCTGCAGCTTCTTGATCTGTGCGCGACCGAGTCGACCTTTGGGGAGCATGCCGTGCACGGTGCGGCGAATCGCGGACTCAGGGCTGCGTGCGAGGAATTGCGAGTACTTCTCCACACGGATGCCGCCCGGATAACCGCTGTGGCGGGCAACGATCTTGTCTTCGGCCTTGCCGCTCGTCATCACGACCTTGGAGGCGTTGATCACGATGACGTGGTCGCCGGTGTCGATGCTCGGGGTGAACGACGGCTTGTGCTTGCCACGAAGCAGTGTGGCGATTTCGGTGCACATGCGACCCAGCACGAGACCTTCGGCGTCAATAACATGCCAGGCGCGCTGCACCTCAGTGGGCTTGGCCGAATACGTGCGCATGAATGAACCTCTCAGAACTCTGGAGCACCGCGGTAGCAGCGCAAACTCGAACACTGAATGATACGGCGATTTTTGCTGGCTCACACCAGCGACATCCTGCGCCACGACGAGCCAAAACCCGTGTTAGTTCGCCGAAACTCAACGGTTCTGACAGCTCGGCGCTGCAGAGGCTGGCGGCCGATATCCGGGAGGCAACGACGCGGCGGGCCCTAGGCGAGCTGTCCTCGCAGCCAGTCCTCCACTCGATGTGCGAATGCTGGCGCCGAAAAACGTTCCAGCGCCTCGGCTCTGCAGCGACCCCGGTCGATTGACCCGATCTTCGCTACTGCCGCCGCCACTTCGTCGGGTCGGTCTGGCGGTACGACGAAACCCGTCACGCCATCACGCACGATTTCTGCCGGACCTCCCCTGGCATAGGTGATGACTGGCACCCCGCATGCGAGCGCTTCGACGGCGACATTGCCGAACGCTTCGACCCAGCGGTGAACCATGATGAGCGCGGCGCAGCGCCCGAGCGCAGACTGCAACTCGTTCGTCGAGAGAAACCCGA
>RFOJ01000046.1 GCA_009926705.1 Acidimicrobiia bacterium | reverse complement strand
CGCTCGCGGTCGCGCACGTCGCCCGCACGCACGCCGATGCGCTTCACTTTGTCGGCATATGCGGGCCCGATTCCCTTCAGCGTGGTCCCGAGTTTTGATTCACCGCGCAACGACTCACTGATGGCGTCGTGTCGCTGGTGCCACGGGAAGATGAGGTGCGCAAGCGTCGAGACGCGCAACCCGGCGCACGATACGCCGCGTTGTTCAAGCGTGTCGATCTCAGAAAAGAGCGTCGGGAGGTCGACAACCACGCCGTTACCGATGACCGGCATGACGTGCGGGTACAACACACCGCTTGGCACGAGTTGCAATGCGTAGCGCTCGGAACCAACCACCACCGTGTGGCCAGCATTGTGGCCGCCCTGGTAACGCACGACGTGGCTGTGTCCGCTCGCGAGGAGGTCGATGATCTTGGCCTTGCCCTCGTCCCCCCATTGGGTGCCGACTACGACGGTGACGGGCATTGACGCTCCTGGATTGAAGGGAACGTTGAGAAAGCCTACACACAGATGTGCGCGTTCACCGCAGAAAACCGCGGTAACACCGATAGTTTCGTGACGTGAACGCCGTGATGCGTCGACGCGAGTGGGCGACGATGAGTGCAACTGAGCGCAGTTCGTTCGCGAGGCGATCGATTGGCGATGTGGTCTCGAGCTCATTACGCGACGACATCGCGACACTTATTGACGACGTGCGCCTGCGCGGCGATGAAGCAGTCTGTGACGCCACTCGACGATTCGACGGGGTGTCGCTCCGGCCTGATCAACTCAGAGTGAGTGCTGACGACATCATGCGAGCGAGCGTGAGTGATGACGTGCACCGTGCGCTGGTCGATGCGATTGACCATGTTCGTCGATTCAACGAAGTGGTGCGCTCGCGCTGGAGCGACTGGTCGATGGAAATCGAACCTGGGGCTCGCGTCGGAGAGAAAGTGACGGCAATCGACTCCGTGGCGCTGTTCGTTCCGAGCGGCAAGGCAAGTTATCCCTCGGTTGCGTACCAACTCGCGGTTCCGGCAGTAGTGGCGGGCGTGCCGCGCATCGCATTGATCGTGCCACCAATGCCGGATGGCTCGGGGTTGGTCGATCCGGCGGTGTTGGTGGTCTGCCGTCTGCTCGGCATAGAAGAGGTGTACCGCGCGAACGGCCCAGCCGCCATCGCTGCACTTGGTTTCGGAACGGCGACGATTCCAGCCGTGCGAAAAATCGTCGGTCCAGGCAGCCCCGCCGTCACCGCCGCTCAAGTCGAGATGCAGCGCCACGGAGTCGTGACGATGATGGTGCTCGGCCCGACCGAAAGCATGGTGGTCGCCGACGACTCCACCGACGCGCGACGCGCCGCACTCGACTTGTTGATCGAGGCCGAGCACGGTGAGGACTCGTGCGTTGTGCTCGTCGCAACCGATCGCGCCGTCATCGACGACATTGATGAACATCTCAGGGTGCTCATCACACGACTGCCCGACTCACGCGCACGCGCGGCGCGAGCCTCGCTCGGCACGAACGGAGGTTCAATCCTCGTCGGATCGCTTGCCGAAGCCTGCAATGTGGTGAACATGTTCGCGCCGGAGCACTTGCAGCTGGCGATCGATGCGCCGCGCGCAGACGATGTCGCAGCACGCATTCACCACGCTGGTGAAATCTTGATCGGTCAGCACACGCCGTTCTCGGCCGCGAACTTCGTGCTCGGCGTCCCTGCGTCGTTACCGACGAGCGGCTTCGCGGCGGTGTCATCAGGCATCACGGCTGCCGCGTTCTTGAAGACGACAGCAATTGCGTCAGCGACTTCTGCCGCCCTACAGCGGATGCGTCCGTCGATTGAGTCGTTGGCTGATCACGAAGGCTTCAAGGCGCACGGCGACGCCCTGCGCGACCGCTGACGGTCGCGGCCAACCTCTCGTTGACCTCGTTGAGCTCGTCCAACGATGTGGTTAGCTCGCAGCGTCGCTCGGGTTGACGGAGAAGTCGCCGTCGACAAGGTCGACGATGATCATGGCGTTACCGGTCGACTCCGAGACCTTGCCTTCCAAGAGCAAGAGCGCAGCTGGGTCGGAGATTGTCCGCTGAATGAGACGCTTCAGCGGTCGCGCTCCGAACTCGGCGTCGTAACCGCGGTCGGCGAGCGCCAGCCGTGCGGCAGGCGTGACGGCGAGCGTGACACGGCGCTCGGCAAGACGGTCGATGAGATGCTGCAACTGGATCTCGACAATCGCACCGAGGTTCTCCCTCGTTAGCGGTGAGAACCGTACGATCTCGTCGATTCGATTCACGAACTCCGGCTTGAAGTACTCGATCGGCTCGACCGGCAGGTTGCTCGTCATGATCAGCACCGTGTTGGTGAAGTCGACGGTGCGACCCTGGCCGTCGGTGAGTCGACCGTCGTCGAGTACTTGCAGGAGGACGTTGAACACTTCGTGGTGGGCCTTCTCGATCTCGTCGAGCAGCACCACGCTGTACGGGCGACGTCGCACCGCCTCGGTGAGTTGGCCGCCTTCGTCGTATCCGACGTATCCGGGAGGTGCACCGACGAGTCTGCTCACCGAATGTTTCTCTGAGTACTCGCCCATGTCGATTCGCACAACGGCCTTCTCGTCGTCAAAGAGGAACGACGCGAGTGCTCGCGCGAGTTCGGTCTTGCCGACACCAGTGGGGCCGAGGAACATGAATGATCCGATCGGTCGGTTGGGATCCGACAAACCGGCGCGACTGCGCCGGATTGCGTTGGCCACCACCGTGACTGCGGCATCTTGCCCGACGACGCGTTGATGCAGGAGTTCTTCGAGGTGCACCAGCTTGTGCATCTCGCCCTCCATGAGGCGAGTGACTGGGATGCCGGTCCACTTCGCGACAATCTCGGCGATGTCGTCGGCATCAACTTCTTCTTTCAACATCCGCGGCTCTCGCGATGTCGTGGAAACTGACTCGCTGGCGGTCGCCGTAGCAATGCGGCGTTCGAGCTCGGGGATGCGGCCGTAGATGAGTTCGGCTTTTTTCTCCAGGTCGGTCTCGCGTTCTGCCTGCTGGCGCAGCAGTTCGAGTTCTTCTTTCAGGGTGCGCACCGCAGTGATTCCTTGTTTCTCCCCTTCCCAGCGCTTCTTCATTGCCGCCGACTTTTCGCTTAGTTCAGCGAGCTCGGTGTCGAGCGAGTCGAGGCGTTCTCTACTTGCGGAGTCGGTCTCTTTGGAGAGTGCGACTTTCTCAATCTGCAACTGCATGATTCGCCGCTCAACCACGTCGATCTCCGTCGGCATGGAGTCGATCTCAATGCGCAGCTTGCTTGCCGCCTCGTCAACGAGGTCAATCGCCTTGTCGGGGAGGAATCGGTTGGTCAGATAGCGATTGGAGAGCACGGTCGCGGTGACGAGCGCGTTGTCTTGGATGCGTACGCCGTGGTGCACCTCGTAGCGCTCCTTCAAGCCACGCAGGATCGCGATGGTGTCTTCCACGGTCGGCTCGCCGACGTAGACCTGCTGGAAGCGACGTTCGAGTGCGGCGTCCTTTTCTACGTGGGTGCGGTATTCGTCGAGCGTCGTCGCGCCGATCATGCGCAACTCACCGCGAGCGAGCATCGGCTTCACCATGTTTCCTGCGTCCATCGCACCCTCTGCCCCGCCGGCGCCAACCAGCGTGTGGATCTCATCGACGAAGGTGATGATTTCGCCGCCAGCGTCGGTGATTTCCTTCAGCACGGCCTTCAGTCGCTCCTCAAATTCGCCGCGGTACTTCGCGCCGGCGAGCATGGCGCCGAGGTCGAGCGACACGAGTCGCTTCGTCTTGAGGCCCTCAGGCACGTCGCCAGAAGCAATGCGCTGAGCGAGTCCTTCGACGATGGCTGTCTTGCCGACGCCCGGTTCGCCGATGAGAATCGGGTTGTTCTTGGTTCGCCGAGACAGCACCTGCACGACGCGACGAATTTCTTCGTCGCGACCGATGACCGGGTCGATCTTGCCTGCACGGGCACGCGCAGTGAGGTCGACGCTGTACTTCTCCAAGGCCTGGAACTGGTCTTCGGGGTTCTGCGAAGTCACCCGATGCGAGCCGCGCACTTCACGGAGAGCCGCGAGCATCTCGTCCCGAGGCACACCGACGATTTCGTGCATCGCGAGCACCAGTAGTTCGACCGAAAGAAAATCGTCGCGGAACTCCGATTGCGTCTCGGCCGCCGAAGCAAACACAGCTGCGAGTTCGCGGTTGAGTCGAGGTTCGGAGCCACCTTTTGTAGTCGGCAACTTCGCGACAGCGTTCGCACATTTGTCTGCGAGCACGTTGATGGCGACACCAACCTTCGAGAGAAGTGGCGAGACAATCGTTCCCTCTTGCTTCAACAGTTCGGCGAGCAGATGGTGAGGTGTGAGCTCTGGATGGCCGGCGACGGTTGCTGCCTGCATGGCGGCAGACACCGCCTCGCTGGTCTTCGTCGTCCATTTGCGGGGATCAAGCGTCATCGTGTGTTCTCCTCGTCAGCGTTCACCGAAAAAGCCCGCGCGTCTCGTGAAGACGGAGAGCACCTGCCGAGTCGGCACGAGTTCGCCGCGCGAGGCACGCTCACGCGACACGCGGTCACGAAGAGCATCCACCTGCTTCTGCAACTCGGCCACCTGGTGCTCGAGGTCAAGCACCTGGCGGATTCCCTCGAGGTTGAGTCCGGCGTCAACGAGCTCTGCGATGCGATGCAGCCGCGCGATGTCGGCCTCGCTGTAACGACGATTGCCGCCTTGCGTACGGGCCGGGTTGACTAGTCCAACACGCTCGTAGTTGCGCAATGTCTGCGGATGCATACCGGAGAGCTCGGCGGCGACGGAGATGACATACACCGCCATGCGGTAGTTGTCGCGGTCGGGTTGTGTGCTCACGAGACTTCCTCCTTGGCGAATGCGAGCAACGCCTCACGCTGTTGGTTCGTGAGTGACGTTGGGACGATGATGTCGACGGTGACGATGAGGTCACCAGTCTTTTTTTCGGTGGTGATTCCGCGACCTTTCACTCGGTGACGGCTGCCGGGTTGCGTGCCGGGTCGCAGACGAAGTGTCACCTCGTCACCTTCGAGTGTCGGTACGTTCACATCGGCGCCGAGCGCGGCAGACGTGAACGGCACGGGTACGCGAACGAGGAGGTTCTGGCCGTCGCGAGTGAACTGCGGATGCGGCATCACTCTGCACACGACGAAGAGGTCTCCTGGTTGTCCGCCGTTGCGACCGGGAGCACCCCTGCCTTTCAGTCGGATACGCGTGCCGTCGTCGACCCCTGCCGGGACGCGCACCTTCACTTCTCGGTTGCGCATCTCCACGCCCGTTCCGCGGCACGTGCCGCACGGATGCTCGGTGACTGCACCGCGACCGGCGCAACGTGAGCACGGAGTAGAGAACGCGAAGCCGCCCTGATTCACTTCGGTGACGCCGCGGCCGTTGCACGACGTGCAGCGCACCGGGTTGGTGCCTGGTCGTGCGCCAGAGCCGCTGCATGTGGAGCACGTCGCTTCAGAGTTCAGGTGCAACGTCGTCGTGAGGCCCTTGGCTGCATCAACGAAGTCGATGGTGAGCGCTGCCTCGAGATCAGATCCGCGTTGTGGCCCGACACCAGCACCGCCGCGACGTGCACCGCCGAACATCTGGTTGAGCAAGTCACCCAGTCCTCCGGCACCAGCCATGTCGCCCATATCGAAACGGAACGAGCCGTTGCCAGGCGCGCCAAACGCACCGGGGCCGAGTCTTCGCACCTCGTCGTATTCGCGACGACGCTCTTCGTCGCCAAGCACGTCGTAGGCGGCGGAGATTTCCTTGAATCGTTCCTCGGCAGCCGCGTTGTTGGGGTTTGCGTCAGGGTGGTACTGGCGCGCGAGTTTGCGGTACGCCTTCGTGATGTCTTTCGCCGAAGCATTCTGGGCAACGCCGAGCACGGCGTAGTAGTCCTTCTCGAACCACTCTCGTTGTGCAGTCATCGCGTCCTCGACTCGTTGCTTGAAAGAGTGCTCAGCCCTTCACCTTCACCATTGCTGCGCGCACGACCCGACCTTTCCAGCGATAACCGGTGCGCAACACTTCGACCACAACGGGGCCGTCGCTCTCACCCTCGGCGGGTTCATGCACCACGGCTTCGGCGGTGGCGGGGTCAAACGGCTTGTCGGCCAAGTCGAGCGCCTCGAGGCCCTGCTTCTGCAGCGCACCGATGAGCGCAGACCATACCGACTCGATGCCCTGCACACCGTGCGCGGCAGCAGCCTCGCAAGTGTCCAACACTGGGAGGATTGACTCGACGAGACGACCGGTCGCACGATCGACGTCGTCGACCATCTGCGCGGTCGACCTCTTCCGAAAATTCTCGAAGTCGGCTTGCAATCGCAAGGCGAGATTCTTGAATTCGTCACGCTCCTTGGTAACTGCGTCGAGCACGTCACTCACGCCGAGACCGTGCTCGCCTGATGCGCCGTCAGCGATTGGTGAGTTACCGGAGGGCGCCGTGTCGGCGTGAGGGGCGGCGCCGTCGGCGCCCTCCGGATTCGACTTGATGGTCTCGTCAGCCATGTTTGACGTGCTCGGTTGCCGCGGTGCTCATTTCTCGTCGACGATTTCTGCGTCGACGATGTCACCGTCGTTGCCGGCAGTCGCGCCGCTCGAGGCCTGACCGCTGGCAGAGGTGCCCGCCGCATTCGCGTCGCGTGATGCTGCTTCGTAGAGCTTCTGGCTGAACGCCTGGCTAGCGGTCATCAGCTTCTCCGTCGCGTTCTTGATGGTGTCGACGTCGTTGCCGGTGAGTGCCGCCTTCAAGTCGGCGAGCGGCTGCTCGACGGCCTTGCGCTCATCGTCGGTGACCTTCTCGCCCTGCTCGCGCAGAACTTTCTCGGTCTGATACACGAGCGAGTCAGCGTTGTTGCGCACTTCGGCGTCGGCACGACGCTTACGGTCTTCGTCAGCGTGCGCTTCGGCGTCCTTCACCATCTTGTCGATGTCGTCCTTGGAGAGCGAAGACTGTCCAGAGATCGTCATCGACTGCTCCTTGCTCGTCGCTCGGTCTTTCGCCGAGACGTGCACGATG
>RFOJ01000045.1 GCA_009926705.1 Acidimicrobiia bacterium | reverse complement strand
TCGGCACGCGTCGTGGTGAATGCCACCGGAGTCTGGGGCGACTCAATGCGGCGAATGGATGTCGGCGGCGACTCAGTGACGATTCGTCCAGCAAAAGGAATTCACATCACCGTGCCGTGGCAGCTTGTTCGCAACGACATCGCCGTCGTCATCCCGGTGCCTGGCGACAAGCGGTCGCTCTTTGTCGTGCCGCATATGCCGAACGGTGACGGAACGTTCCGGTACACCTACGTCGGCACTACCGACACCGACTACCGCGGCAGCATCGATGATCCGCAGTGCACGCCCGAAGACATCGACTACTGCCTCCGCGCGCTCAATAAGGCGATTTCCGGTAGCGGCCGTTCGCTGACGCGCGACGATGTGGTCGGCACCTGGGCCGGTCTGCGGCCGCTCGTTGCAGCCGAAGACGGTGGCGCGGCGAAGGGTCGTACCGCAGACTTGTCGCGCCGACACAAAGTATTAGTGAGCAACTCCGGCATGGTCACAATCACCGGCGGAAAACTGACGACCTACCGAAAGATGGCGGAGCACACGGTGGATGAAGTGCTGAAGGTGCTCGGCCGCCGCGGTCGTTGCAACACGAAACGAACGTCGTTGTTCGGCGCCACGTCGCGTGACCGCAACGACCACCTCGTGTCGCGCTTCGGCACCGAGGCCGAGGTGGTTCGCGAACTCGTCGCTCGAGACGCGTCGCTCGGCAAGCCACTCGTGCCGGGGCTTCCGTACCTGCGGGCCGAAGCGGTGTACGCGGCTCGAAACGAACTCGTTGTCACTCTCGACGACGTGCTCTCTCGCCGTACGCGTGGCCTGTTGTACGATCGCGATGCATCGTCGCGCGCGGCTCGCGAAGTGGCGCAACTCATCGCCCCCGAACTCGGGTGGGACTCCGCCCGAATCGATCGCGAGGTGGCGCACTTCCAAGATGTGTGCAATCGCGAGGTCGCTGCCGCCCGCTGACGCACGCAGCAATAGCCGGCATCGCCGATGCCTGCGCCGAAGGCCACGCGTGACAGAGTTGGGTGCGTGACGCAACCGACTCCCCCGATTGAGTTCGGCGAAGGTGCGGTCAGCTCGCGTTGGAGCGGGCCCAAGCAGACCGGTTCATCATCGGCACTCGTCGGAGAACTCGAGGCGATCTGCCCCACCAGCACCACGCAACCTGCGCTCGCCGAACACGCGCGCGACTGGTGGCCACTCGCGATGCGCTGGGCGCTGCAGGCACAAGTTCCGCGTTTGCCAGCGGCCGTCGTGACGCCACGCAACACCGACGAGGTTCGCCGAGTGGTGCTTACATGCGCCAAGCACGACATCCCGCTCACAGTGACCGCGGGTCGTAGCGGTGTGAGCGGTGCGTCGGTGCCGATGTTCGGCGGTGTCGTGCTCGATACCACACATCTGGACGGAGTCGTCTCTGTCGATCGAACGTCGGGAGTCGTAGAGGTACTGCCTGGCACGTTCGGCCCCGATCTTGAGCGTGCGATCGCCGAGCACGGTTTGACGGTCGGGCACTTTCCGCAGTCGTTCGACATCTCGACGGTCGGCGGCTGGATCGCCTGCCACGGAGCCGGACAGTTCTCTACTCGCTACGGGAAAATCGACGAGATGGTCGTCGGGCTCGAAGTGGTGCTCGCCGACGGCACCGTGATTCGCACCGGTGGTGCACCCGCCGCCGCACACGGCACCGATGTGACGTCGATGTTCGTCGGCAGTGAGGGCACACTCGGTGTCGTTACCCGAGCATGGCTGCGTGCGCACGACGTGGCTCCGGTGCGTCGCAAGGCTGCCTACTTCTTCCCGTCGTTTGCGGCCGGAGTCGCGGCGATGCGCGAGATCATTCGCGCCGACGCCACCCCTGCCGTGTTGCGGTTGTACGACGCAGTCGAGGCGCAACGCTCGCACGGTGGCGATGGCAGCAACAGCACGCTGATCGTTCTCGACGATGGCGAGGAAGAAATCGTCACGGCCACACTTGCTGTGGTTGAACGATTCGCACTCGCGCACGACGCAGTCAAAGCGCCTGTCGAGCGCGTCGATCACTGGCTCGCCCACCGCAACGACACGAGCGGGCTGCAAGCACTCACGAAGAAGGGTTTTGTCATCGACACGATGGAAGTCGCAGCACCGTGGTCAAAGCTCGGCGCGGTGTATGACGGCGTGCTCACCGCCACCAAAGGCGTCGACGGTGCGCGAAGTGTGAGCGCGCATGTGTCGCACAGTTATCTCGATGGTGCATGCATCTATTTCACGTTCGTCGGGCAGATCTCGTCACGCGACATCAACGACGACACCACCGCCGAGCACGAACGCCTTTATGTAGCCATGTGGAACGCTGCCCAGCGCGCTGCGCTCGCATCAGGTGGCAATCTCGCTCACCACCACGGAGTTGGTCTGAATCGCGGGCGCTTCATGCGAGAGGCGATGGGCGATGCATTCAATGTGCTCGTCTCGATCAAGCAGGCGCTCGACCCGAACGACTTGTTCAATCCCGGCAAGTTGGGTCTTCCCACTTGGCGCGGTGCAGCGCCGTGGGCCAGCGGCGACACGCAATGAGCGTGCTCGTCGTCGACGTCGGCACCACTGGGTTACGCGCTGCGGTGGTGCGCAACGACGCCTCCATCGTCGGCTTCACCTATGAACCGCTCCCACCATCGAGCCCGTTTGCGGGGCTCGTCGAATTCGACGGTGTCGCCATGCGCGACGCCGTGCTGCGCGTGGCCCACGCTGCTCTCGCTGCTGGAGGCCCAGTTCGCGCAGTCGGCATCACGGCGCAACGCGCGTCCACCATCGTGTGGGATTCTCGCGACGGCACGCCAGTCGCGCCAGGGCTCGGCTGGCAAGACTTGCGCACCGTCGGCGAGTGCATGCGCTGGAAGTCGGAACGCGGCCTCGTTTTTGCCCCCAACCAAACCGCAACCAAACTCGAATGGCTGCGCAAGAACGTCGAGGCTGCACGTTCCCCTCATGCGCGTGCCGGCACGGTCGACACCTGGGTCGCCGCGGTGCTCAGCAACTTCAGCGTGCATGCAACCGACTCATCGAACGCCGCAGTGACCGGCTTGGCCGATCACGCGTCGCTCTCTAGACACGAGTGGTCAAGCACAGTTCTCGAAGCGCTCGACATCGACCCGAGCATGCTGCCTCGCATCGTGCCGACCATCGGCGTAGTCGGCGAAGCGAGCGCACTCCCTGGTGCACCACCCATTGCGGCACTGGTCGGCGATCAGCAGTCATCGCTCGTCGGTCAGGGCGGCATCGTCGCCGGCGCTGCGAAGGCAACCTTCGGTACTGGCGGCATGCTCGACGTCTACGCGGGCACGGCGACCCCAAAGCATCTCGCTCGCACTCCGAACGGAACATTTCCAATCGTGGTGTACTCGCAGGGCGACACGTTGCACTGGGGCTCGGAAGCAATCATGCTCACGGCCGGCTCAAACGTGGAGTGGCTGGTGAGCGACCTTGGCGTCTTGCCCGACGCGAAGTCGAGCGACACCGTCGCCGCTTCGGTCGCGTCGAGCGACGGTGTGGTGTATGTACCAGCCCTCATCGGCATGGGCACCCCGCATTGGGATTACGGCGCGCGCGGCACACTGCTCGGCGTCACGCGCGGCACCACTCGGGCACATCTCGTGCGCGCGGTGCTGGAGGGCATCGCCCATCGTGGTGCCGACCTACTCGAAGCAACTGAACGCGACACGGGTTTGCGCGTCGAGCGGCTCCGCGTCGACGGCGGTATGAGCCGCAACTCGGTGTTTGCGCAGGCGCTCGCTGATGCATCGGGGCGGCCGATCGAAATCTGCCGCGACACCGAAGCCACCACGCTCGGCGCCGCATTCCTGGCCGGAGTTGCCACCGGAGTGTGGGGCAGCCTCGCAGAAGCCACGTCGCTCGTCGCCCCCCTTCGCGTGGTGGAGCCGAGATCGAGCGCGCCGGACCCGCGAGAACCCAACACGTCGCAGCTCTCGTCGCGAGCACAATGGCACGAAGCGGTGCGCCGTGCCCGCGGGTGGATTCCCGAGCTCTCCGCCCTCGACTTCTAGCGAGCAATGCGCCGACTATTCTTGGCACGGCTGATCTTCGCCACATTTCGCTGATGTCCCTCCCCGCCGCAACCACCCCACCCAGCACTGCTGACGTCGCGCTGCTTGCCTTTGCCAACGCAGCCGAGTGGGCCGCGCGCGACTTGTTCGCGGTTGCTGCCGCGCTCCCCGCCTTCAGTTCCGAAGAGCAGGCGGTGCTCGTCGGCTTCCACGATCACCATCGCGCCGCAGCGCAGGCGCTCGGTGGCCTCATCGGTGCCGACGCCCCCAACGTGCGCGAAGACGCGGTCTACAACGCATTCCGTTCGCGCCTGAGCGGCAGCGACAAAGGCGCCATCCTCGACGCCCTGCGCGAGCTCGAGAACACGCTCGTTGCGACGCACACCTCGCTGGTCGGCACGCTCGACGGCACCGCGGGGTCATCGCTCGTCGCTTCGATCATCACCATCCAAGCCCGTCACGCCGCATCGCTGGCGCTGCTTGCGGGTCGCTCGCTCGACGATGCGCTGGTCAACGAAGCCATCGCACTCACGCCAGGAGCCACCTCGTGAACCGCTACTCCCGACGACAGGTGCTGCGCTTCGGCGGCGTTGGGTTCGCGGGTGTCGTGCTCGCCGCGTGCGGAAAACAAGCCAACGTACCCGAGAGCGAAAACGTAGTGTCCGTCGGCGACACCCCGTCGAAAGTGACGCTGCCCAACGTCGAAGTCGACGACATCGTGCTGCTTCGCACGGCTGCTTCGCTCGAGTACAACGCCATCGACACGTACGACGCCGCAATCGGTCTCGGGGTCTTCAATGGTGCATTCATGCCAGCGGGCGAGATTGCTAAGCGCCTGCGCGACGACCACAAAGGTCACGCCGACGCAATCAATGGCCTCATCACCAAGCTCGGCGGGGAACCCTTCACCTGCGGAAACCCGCGCATCAATGAGGTGTACATCTCGCCGGCTCTTGCCCTCATCACCGACGAAGCAAACGAGAACCCGCCGCTTGACGTCGTGGTGCTCGCGCACGCGCTCGAAAATCTCGCGGCGCAGACGTATCAGGGCGTCGTCACGATGCTCTCCGACAAGTCGTTGCGCCAAGCGGCAATCACGATCGGCCAAGACGAAGCTCGCCACGCGGCGGTGCTCGCCCAGGCACTCAACCCGGGTCTCGGTGGCATCTTGCCGAGCGTCAACCCCGACACTGGCAAGGCGAACGTCGCCGCTGTACCGGGTGCATTCGGCCCGCTCACCCCGATCAATGTGACGCTCGGTGCGCCGGCCGCAGATGGTGCACGCGCGTCGCTCAATCTCGAGACACCGAGCCTCAACTCGCTGATCTACGCCGGCGTCTCCTGCAGCTGACGTCCCACAGTCGCACGAACATCACACAAACGGCGGATAACCCACGCTGCTGAGTGCGTCAGGTCTTCGGGTAGCGAGAACCGTCGGGGAAGTTTCCGTAGAGCGGTCGTTCGCCGTTCGTCACGGAGTCGACGAGCAAGTCGCCACCGACGAACGCACCCTTCCACGAACCACCGCGACCGCCGAACACTTCTTCGCGGTCTCCGCGTGAACGCGGCTTGTTGATTCCGAGCTTGAACGACAGCACGTCTTCGCCGACTCGTTCGGCGAACTCCATGTCGTCGGTGGCAATCGACGCGACGAGCGAGCCGTTGGATACGTTCATCGCCGACAAGAACTCGGCCTCGGTGTCGACGACCACGATGGAGTCGAGCGGCCCAAACGGTTCTGCATGGTGCAACGACCACGCTGATGGTGGTTCAAGCACGCACGCTGGCGCGGCATATGCAGAGGTGTCTTGCCCGTCGATAAACCGACCGTTGGAGAGCTTCGCATGCAAAAGCGGGATGCCGCCCGTCTCGATCGCTTCATCAAATTGCGCAGCCAACGCCGCTGCTTTCGTGCGTTGGATGACCGGCCCGAAGTCGAGGTCGGGCAAGGCGTCACTGTCGTTCTCCACCGCACACGGATGACCGAACTTCAGCGATGCAACGACTGGGTAATACGTCTCCAAGAACTCCGGAAGCAACCGGCGCTGCACCACGTAACGCGGGTACGCCGTGCAACGTTGCTTGGCGTAGGCAAAGCCTTTCTTGAGGTGCCCGGCGAGGTCGTTCCATTGCGAGAAGTTCCATACTCCCCACGCGTTGAGACCTTCTTGTTCGAGCACGTGGCGACGGCGCAAGTCGGCGAGACGTGTCGCAATCTTGCGGCCGTTGGTGCGACCCCCGACGAAGACGAGCGCACCGAGGTCGGGTGTTGAGATGAGGGCTTCACTGAGTTCTGCCCCGCTGCCCGACACCAGCGTCGCTGGCAGCCCGGCGCGGGCCATCATCGCGTGCGAGAGCGTAAGCGCGTGAAAGCCGCCCTGTGACGGCGTCTTGGCGACCACAGCGTTGCCGGCCAGCAGCTGCACCAACTCTGCGTGCACCAGCACGCTGAGCGGATAATTCCACGATGCAATGTTCGAAACCGGCCCCTCGAGCGGCACGCGGTCTGCCATCTGCCGCTCAATCTGCCCGAGATACCACGTAACACCGTCGATGCAACGGTCAACGTCATCGCAGGCGATTTTCCACGGTTTGCCGATTTCCCACATCAAGAGTCCGGCGATGGTGTCGCGGTGCTCGCGCAACAACTCGACTGCTTTGGTTACTCGACGCATGCGCTCGTCAAGCGGCACGAGCGACCATTCACGGTCTTGCTTGACCGCAAGTGCCATCGCCTTCTTCGCTTCCTCTGATGAGATTGCTGGAGCACCCGGAATCTGCGTGGCGTCGACTGGCACAGTGTGCGGCTTGGCAGAACCACCGGCAACCCACTCACCGCCGATGAGGTTGCGAATGGATTGTGTGTCGAAAGCTTCTGGTGCAGCTGCGCGCGCTCGTGCGTAGAAGTCGGCCCACGTGGTGCCTGGCTTGACGTGCAACATCTGGTTTCAACGGTACGAGGTCGTGGGCAGTGGCGCTCAGCCCTGCTCGGCGTG
>RFOJ01000044.1 GCA_009926705.1 Acidimicrobiia bacterium | reverse complement strand
GTGCCCGGCCTGCCGACGGCGATCCAACAGTTGCGCGACAACAACGTGTGGGTCATCGGTTTTGACGATGCTGCGGAGAAGCCGATTTTCGGGCTCGGCGACCTTGCCCGCGAACATGTGTGCCTCGTGCTCGGCGCCGAGGGCCCAGGGCTTTCGCGGTTGGTTCGCGAACGATGTGATCTGTTGCTCTCCATCCCGATGCGCGGTGCTCTTTCTTCGCTCAATGTGTCTGCCGCTGCGGCACTCGCGACCTACGAAGTGCTTCGCGCACGAAGCTGATCCAGACTTCACGAAGCTGAACGAGATCGCTCGTAGCATTGGACGCTGTCGCGTCATGCGATTCGCCGAGGTAGCTCAGTGGCAGAGCAGCCGCCTTGTAAGCGGCAGGTCGTGGGTTCAATCCCCACCCTCGGCTCATTGAACTTTTTGCGCGACTTGCGTGACTACTGTGGAAGCCATGAGTCAAGAGCAACGTCGTCCGCGCCCCGCCCCTGAGCCTCGAGCAGCCAACGTCAATTCCGTGCTGTCCATCGCGGTCGCCGTGCTGGCCGTGCTGCTCGGGTTCTTCATTCTCCGCGACTTGCGAAACGACTCCGGTCTCGCTGCTTCAGAAGAGGCCACTCCGACCGAGGACGTCGCCTCAGAGACCACGCTCGACACCATGCCCGTGCAGACCACAGCGGCCCCCGTGGTGCTCACTGCGTTCAAAGTGCAGATTGCGAACGCTTCCGGCGTGAGCGGCAGCGCAGGTCTTCTCACCACCGAATTGCAGGGCAAGGGCTACATCGTGCAACCGGCCATCAACAAGAGCGAGATCACGCCGAAGCAGACGGCCACGGTTGTCTACTACTTATTGGGTAGCGAAGCAGCGGCTGCCCAGGTCGCCCAAGAACTTGGCGGTGTCGCCACGTCGCCGATGCCGACTCCGATTCCGACCGAGACCGGCAGTCTCGGCGAAGCCAGTGTTCTGGTGCTGCTCGGCACCGACCTTGCCGGTAAACCGCTTTCGATCATCGCCGGCGGTGCGGCCACGACGCCAGCAGTCATCGTTACAACGACGACGACCGCCTGACGATCTCTCACCGTCGCTCGACCGTCTCTTACGGTCGCCCGGCGATTGTCTGACGTTTGCCTGATGAGCGTTTGATGCTGGCCCAACAGTCGCCGCGATGCGGCTGAGGGGTTGACGACGACGACGTTAACTGTGCCCTCGTCGACTATGCCGTCGTTAACTAGGCCGTCGCGAGTGCGCGTTCGGCAGCTTCACGCACGCAACGCTCGGTGAAGTTCATCGCGTCATCACCGAACTGCTCGCGCAAGCTCACCACTTCGGCGCCAGATTGCGATGCCATGCGCTTGCCTTCGGGTGCAACGTCGCCGCAGATCACGACGACGCGCTTGTCGTGCCGACGTGCGAACTGCACGACACTGCCGACCACCTTTCCGGAGAAACTCGTGTCGTCGAGTCGTCCTTCGCCCGTCACGATTACGTCGCACTCGACAGACGCTTCGTAGAAACCGCATTCTTCCGCGACGAGCGAGAAGCCCGGAACCAGCTGTGCTCCGATCGCATGCAAACCGCCGGCGAGTCCGCCGGCGGCACCGCCACCGACCACCTTCGTGACGTCGACGTCGAAACGCTTTCGAAAATGCTCGGCAGTACCCGCCAGACGAGACGACAGAAACTTCACCTGCGCTGCGGTGGCACCCTTCTGCGGAGCAAACACGTTAGCCGCATCGAGAAAGAGCGTGTCCACATCGCACGCGACGACGAATTCAACTCGCTTCAGTCGCGCCGGAGTGCTTACCGCTTGCACCGCGCCGAGACCTCCGTCAGTCGTGGCCGAACCTCCGACACACACGATGATGCGCTCGGCGCCGAGGTTGAGCGCGGCGTCGATCAGTTGCCCTGTACCGACGGTGGATGCAGCGAGCGGGTCGTTGTGTTCGGCACCTCCGACTAGTTGCAGGCCGGATGCGAGTGCCATCTCGATGACCGCCGTCCCGCGGTGTAGTCGCCACGGAGCATCGACCGGCGCACCGAGCGGGCCTTCGACACGCAACGTGCGGTTCGGCCCGCCGAGCACGTCAAGGGTTCCCTCGCCACCGTCAGCCAGCGGCATTTCGACGCATTCGTGGCCCGTCGTCCAACATGCATCAGCAATAGCGCGCGCCACCTGGCCTGCGGTTGCGGTGCCGCGGAACTTGTCGACTGCCGCCAAGACCCGCACGGCTTCTAGTGTGTCGGAACATGAGCAACCCGCTGCACCTCGATGCCACTGCGCAAGCAGAACTCATCCGCACAAAGAAGATTTCGCCAAGCGAACTCGTCGACCTCGCGATTGCCGCAGTCGAACGCGTCAACCCGCAGATCAATGCCGTCATTCACCCGCGCTTTGAGCGAGCGCGCGCAGAGGCGAAGTCGGGTCGGGGAGGCGCCTTCGCCGGTGTCCCGATGGTGGTGAAAGACCTCAACTGCCAGATCAAGGGCGAGCCGTACCATCTCGGCACTCGGTTCTTGAAGAATCGTAAATTCGTCGCGACCGAAGACTCGTATTTATATGAGCGGCTCTGCCGAGCCGGATTCATCACCATTGGCCGGACCAACACGCCCGAGTTCGGCAGCACCATCACCACCGAACCGCTGGCGTATGGCCCGGCACGCAACCCATGGAATACCGATCACTCGACTGGTGGTAGCAGCGGAGGAAGCGCCGCAACCGTCGCCGCAGGTTGCGTTGCCGTCGCACACGCGAATGACGGCGGCGGGTCGATTCGCATTCCAGCGAGCGAGTGCGGTCTGGTCGGACTGAAGCCGAGTAAAGGTCGCGTGAGCCTGGGGCCGGCACTCGGTGAATCGTGGCTCGGCGGCGTGGTCGAGGGCTGCGTGAGCCGTTCGGTGCGCGACACCGCGGCGATGATGGACGTGTTGTCGGGCTACGAATCGGGCGACCCGAACACCCCGCCATTGCCCACCCGCCCGTACGCGAACGAAGTTGGCGCAGAAGTCGAGAAACTGCGCATCGGATTGCTCTCCGGTGCTTTGCTGCCGGGCGGACTCGATCATCCCGATGCCCGCGCAAGCGTCGAAGCGACGGGCAAATTGCTGCAGAGTCTCGGCCACCACGTCGAAGTCGCTCACCCGGCGGCATTGAATGAAGCCGAGTTCGGCGACATGTTCCTTGCCATCGTCATTGCGCACATCGCCAATGACGTTGCCGCTCTCGAGCGGGCATTCGGGGTCACGTTCACCGCAGACGACATCGAACCGGGTAACCATCTCCTGGCGCAGTTCGGTAACGCGACGAACGTCGTTGCGTATTTGAGCGCGGTCAACTGGATTCACGCTTGGACACGCCGAGTCGTGTCGTGGTGGTTGCCGCGCGATGGCAAGCAAGGTTTTGATGTGCTGGTCACCCCAACGCTCGCCGGACCACCGCCCAAGATCGGTGCGCTTTCGGGCGACGACTCGACTGAGCGAATCCGCGAGATCATGCAATACACCGCACAGTTCAACATGACGGGTCAACCAGCGATCAGCCTTCCGCTGCACACCAGTGCGAGTGGCCTGCCGATGGGTGTGCAGTTCGTCGGAGCGCCATACCGCGAAGACTTGCTCATCCGCTTGGCTTCGCAAATCGAAGTGGCGGCCCCGTGGTCGTCGCGCCGACCTGCGATACATGCGTGAACGACTCGTTGCAGTGGGTGCTCGTTTGCGCTGAACTCGTCGCGCTCGCAGTTGTCGCACCACGTTTGGTGCGCGCTGCACGCGGCGGACAGGTGCTTGTCGCCGACGTTCGTGAAGCGCCGGTAGGCAACATCAGCGTCGTCATACCGGCCCGCAACGAAGCTCATCGCTTGGCGGAATGCATCGAGCCATTGAGAGGCGCGCCCGGCGTTCGCGAGGTGATCGTCGTTGATGACCAATCAAGCGATGCGACGGCAGAGATTGCGCGCGAACATGGAGCAATCGTTGTTCGTGGAGCACCGCTTCCATCGGGTTGGGTCGGCAAAATTTGGGCGTTGCAACAGGGCATCGAAGCAGCCACAGGTGACGTCATCGTGACACTCGACGCCGACGCTCGACCGAGTTCATCGTTGCCGAGCGCGGCCGTCGCGGCACTTCAACGTTCGGGTGCAGTGCTGGGCACGGTTGCGCCACGGTTTCGCACCACGTCGAACGCGGCGCAGTGGCTGCACGCTTCGATGCTCACCTCGCTCGTGTACCGCCACGGAGCAGGCTCGGGTCGTGCCGACGCCTCGTCGGTGGCGAACGGTCAGTGCATGGTGTTCCGTCGCGACGACGCGGTGCGAGATGACTGGTGCGGAAGCGTGCGCGGCGAGATCATCGAAGATGTCGCACTGGTGCGACGCCTCGCGCGCGAAGGCAAACCGGTCGAGATGTTCGACGGCGCGCGGCTCTTGACGGTGCAAATGTTCGACGGGTTCGCCGAAACGTGGCGTGGCTGGGGCCGCTCGCTCGCTTTGCCTGGCATCGATCGCCCAATCCGTCAATGGTGTGACGCAGCAGTCACCATGTTGGTGCTCGTGTGGCCGCTCTGGTCGTTCGTCTTTGGTTTGGCCAGCGTTGCTACCGCGATGCTGCTTCTGATGCGCCTCGGCACGCTCATGGGCACGGTGCGGTCCTTTGAGCGACCGCGAATCGGCTACTGGCTCTCGCCGTTCGCCGACTTACTCGCGTGGCTGGTCGTCGTGCGCGGCATCGTCGCGCCGTCGCGCGAATGGCGCGGCCGCACGTATTGAGTCGAAGCCGACCGCCATCGCAAATCGCAGACCGATGATGGTCATCAGCACGCCGGTGGCGGCAGCTTGCCAGGCACCGTCGGCGTACCACTGAGCGAGCGGGTACAAGACGACGCCGATCTTCACGCCGTGGCTGAAGTCGCGCGTTGCCGCCCAAAACAAGACGAACATCAGCACGCAGAACGCTGCCGGCACGGGGCTGAGCACGATCGCCGCCCCCACCCACGTGAGCACGCTTCGTCCGCCGGAGAACTTGGCGAAAATCGGCCAGGCATGGCCGACCATTGCTGCGCCCGCTGCAAGAAACCACACACGCCAGTCGTCGGAGAGCTCTTGTGCCGCGACCACCGAGACGACGCCTTTGAGCAAGTCGCCGACGAAGACCACCAACGACTGGTTGCGAGTGAGCACCGAGCGCGAATTCCAAAAACCTGGGTTGTGGTCGCCAACGTCGCGCAGGTTTGGTGCCCCAGCCCGGCGAGTGACGAAATCGGCGACGGGAATCGAGCCGAGCACGTACCCGATCAGGACAGCGAGCAAGGCGGCAGACACGCAGACACACTGTAAGGCAGAGATGGCTTACGTCGCGACGTTCCACGTGCTCAAGTGGCGCGGTGTGCCCGGCATGGTGCAGGCGCTCGCCTTCGACCGATTTCGCTACGCCCGAGCCACCGGTCTGCGTCTGTTGCGCGTGTTCGGCACCGGCAGCGGCAGCAACACTGCGCCGAGCACTCAGCTCGGTCGCACCGCAATCTTCGGGTTGTTCGAGAGCGAAGAGCATGCTGACGAATTCATTGCGCGAGTCCGACGTCGCCGAGGCTTGCAAGAGTCGTGGCACGTCAAGTTGCGAGGTGCCGGTGGACACGGTTCGTGGCGAGGGGTGGAGATTCCGCGTCTCATGGGTGACTCTGCCGCACAACGCGTTGGCGAGGCGCGTTCGCCGGTCGCGATCATCACTCGTGCCGACGTGAAACTTCGTTCTTGGCGCGTGTTTTCGCGAGACGCTCGCATCGTTGATGCAGAGCTGCAGACAAGCGACGGGTTGCTCGCTGTGATCGGTTTCGGAGAAGCGCCGATTCTTCGGCTCGGAACGTTCAGCTTGTGGCGCGACCTCGACGCGATGACATCATTCGCTCGTCGAGCCCCGCAACACGACCGAGTCGTGAGCCGCACGCGCCGCGAACGCTGGTACGGCGAGGAGATGTTCGCGAGATTCGAACCCTATTGGTCGACGGGTTCGTGGGACGGGCGAGACCCGCTACGCACGCGCCTCTAGCGGGCGGCTGCTCTGCCAGCTGATACTTCACGGCGCGCCTTGTCACCAGCCGTCGACGCCCGCATCGTCAGCTGCGGCAGCAACATGCCGTACGGTTCACCGTTGGCGCGGTGGTGGGCTCGATGAGCGACGGCAAGGCTCGCAGCGAGTCGTGAGCGACTGCGCTTCATCCAACGAACGCGGCCATGGATGATGCCGTCGTGAACGACCGTGTACACCACGCCGTACACGGTGACTCCGACGAATAGAGGAATCAACCACTGCATGCCCGGCAGGTTGAAGCCCGCCCACATCGCAGCGAGCACGACCACCGAGAATGCAAGCGGGAACACATCGTTGGGCTCGAACGACTTTTTGGCAAATTCGGTGGCGGCGTTGCGATGGTGGCTCATGTGCAGGCGTTCAAGCAGGCCGTGCATGACAAATCGGTGCACTACATACGTGACGAGTTCCATGCCAAGAAAGCCAACCGCCACCAAGGTTGCTGTTGTGACGAGACCAGCAAGCGAACTCATGTCCATGACCGGCTACTTCTTAGTCACCAATCTGATGAGGCCTTCTTGCACGACCGACACGACGAGATCGCCGTCACGAGAAAAGATTGCGCCGCCGGCGAGACCGCGCGCGCCGGAAGTCGAGAGCGATGTCTGGTCGTACAGCATCCATTCGTCTGCTTTGAACGGTCGGTGGAACCACATCGCATGGTCGAGGCTCGCCATCTGTACCTTGCCGTCGGTCCAGCCGATGCCATGCGGCAGCAGTGCGGTGTCGAGCAGGGTCATGTCGCTGGCATACGTGACGATGCAGGTGTGCAGCACGTGGTCGGCGGGTAACGTGCCGGCGGCCCGCATCCACACGCGTTGGCCCAAGCGGGGGTTCTTCTCGCGTGAGAACGGGTCTGCATCGACGTAGCGGATGTCGATCGGACGCGGGCGGTCGTACCACTCGCCGAGTTGCTCCTTGTACGGCGCCATCCGCGTTTTGAAGTCGGGCAACGACTCCGGGTCAGGCACGTTCGTCGGCATCGAG
>RFOJ01000043.1 GCA_009926705.1 Acidimicrobiia bacterium | reverse complement strand
GAGACCCCAGCCTGCGCCGATCGTTGCCAGACCAAGGGCCGCTGCGTAGAGGCACAACACGCCGAGCACTCCGCCGCTGAAACGTGCACCGAGCGCCACTCCGAGCACGATCACGATCGAGGTCATCATGATGATGCGCACGAGCGTGCCGGTGAGCGGCCCGAGCACGAGCGACAGTCGTGACGTCGGAGTCATTCGCAACCGGTCGTAGAACCCGGTCTCGATGTCGCGAATTGCAGTGAACCCGAGACCGACGCCGCCGAACGCTGCACCCATCATGATGCCGAGCGGCATGTACCAGTTGATAGAGCGGTCGGTGGGGAAGCCGGGAATCTTCGTGACAGCAAAGAACGTTCCGGCGAACACGATCATGTTGAAGATCGGCATCGCGAGTGCAGGGAAGAATGCCGACGGGAGGCGGCGGATATTGCGGATGCTGCGTTTGGCGAGGATGCCGATCGCGCGCTGCGTGCTCGATGTGAGCACCTCTGGCGTTCGCTGAAGCGTGGTGCTCATCGTGCCGCCAGTCGGGCAGAAAGTTGGCGAAGCGCAAGCGCAGTCGTCAAGATTGCGATGCCGGTCGGTATCGCGAGCGTCTGCAGCATCGCGGCGAGCGAGATGCCGTCGATCGTGAGCCACCGCTGGCCCTCCACCATGTACGAGATCGGGTTGAAGTCTGCGATTCGTCGGTAGACGCCGCTCATCGTCTCACGCGGGAAGAACGCGCTCGAGAGAAACAACAAGATAAAGAGCACGGGGAAGGTTCCTTGCACGGCTTCGGCTGAGCCAGTCTTCAACGCGACGACCGACATCATTGCACCGACTGCGAACGCCGTGATGAACCCGGCGACCACGATCGACACGTAACCGACGACACCCGCTTGCACCACCACGCCGAATGGCAGGAGTGCAAGCAAGAAGACGAGTGCTTGGAGTGCGCCAAAGAGTGAACTACCGGCGAGACGGCCGAAGAGGATCGAGGTTCGCGATGTTGGAGCGGCGAGCAGACGGTCGAAGAAACCGTCTTGAATGTCAGTGGCGAGCGCTGCGGCACCGGTAACCGAGCCGAACAGCACGCCTTGAATCACCGTGCCAGCGAGTGTGAACTGCAGGTATGAATCAACTTTGGGGAACCCGGGCAGGCTGATTGCTCGGCTGAACGCCGACGAGCCGAGCGCGGCGAAAAACAACGGGAAGATCATTGACGGCCCGACAAGCGCGGGTTGACGAAAGATCGCCATCGTCGAGCGACGGGAGAGCGCGACGAGCTGCCGCGCGGTGTCAGCCGGCTTGCGGCGCATTCTCCGCCCCTTCCAGGCGATAGCCCGTCGCATCTGCGAACACGTCGTCGAGGCTCGGCTGGTTCAGTTCGAGGTGCTCGACCACAATCTTTGCTTCATCGAGGGCGCGTACGACTTCGGCGACACGCTCGGCCCCGCCCTTGAGTCCGACACCGAGAGTGCCCTCAGCAGTTGGTCGCAATTCGCCGAATCGCGAGAGCACCGACTTTGCGGCGTCTGTCTGCGCGCGTGACACATTGATGAGCAGAGTCGGGTCACCGACGGTGCGCTTCAGGTCGGCGGGCTTTCCTTCGCGCACGATTCGACCGTGGTCGATGATGGCGATGCGGTCGGCAAGTTGGTCGGCTTCCTCGAGGTATTGCGTGGTGAGCATCACGGTGGTGCCTTCACGATTGAGGCGGCGCACTTCTTCCCACAGCGTGAGTCGGCTCATCGGGTCGAGACCGGTCGTCGGTTCGTCGAGGAACAACACGACGGGTTGGTGAATGAGCGAGAGCGCGAGATCTAATCGGCGTCGCATACCGCCCGAATAAGTGCCGACGCGACGATCTGCGGCCGCAGTCAGGCCGACTCGCTCGAGCAAGTCGTCGGCGCGTTGCTTCATCTTGTTAGAAGGAATTCCGTAGAGCACTGCTTGCAGCTCAAGCAACTCGTACCCAGTCATGAGCGGGTCGATTGCTGCATCTTGCAATGCAACGCCGATGCTGCGACGAACGTCGTCGGCCTGCTTCACCACGTCGAACCCCGCTACCCGTGCGGTGCCGCTCGTTGGACGCAACAGCGTGGTGAGCATGCGAACCGCAGTGCTCTTGCCCGCGCCGTTGGGGCCGAGAAAACCGAAGATCTCGCCTTGGTTGACGGTCAAGTTGATGCCGTCTACTGCCTTGACTTCACCGAAGTGACGGACGAGTTGTTCGGCGACGATAGGTGCGTTGTTCACCTCATCATTCTCGCCGACCGTGTCGGTGATCAGCGTTATTGGAGTGCCGACAGCCGCAGTCGCGTCACTACGCCGACAACTGCGGCCGCGCCACCGTGCCGGCGCTCTGGTTCAGCCTTGCAGCGCGCGCCAGACCCGTTCCGGTGTCGCTGGCATGTCGATGTGACGAACGCCCAGGTGTGACACCGCGTCGACCACCGCAGATTGCACTGCAGGAGTCGACCCAATCGTGCCTGATTCGCCGACGCCCTTTGCACCGAGCGGGTTGCGCGGCGTCGGGGTCTCCATCGGCACCAAAGTGATGCGCGGAGCCTCGACTGCTGAAATGAAGGCGTACTCGGCGAGGTTGCCCGTCTTCGGGTTGCCGTCTTCGTCGTAGACGAACTCTTCGAGTAGCGCCTGCGCCGAACCCTGTGCAATGCCGCCGTGGATCTGGCCCTCGAGTAGCAGCGGGTTGAGCACCGTTCCGGCGTCGTCGCATGCGATCTGCCGCAAGTGCGTGACTTTGCCGGTTTCCGTGTCGACTTCGACCACCGCGACGTGTGCACCGAACGGGAACGTCGCCCCGCCCGAAGTGAATCGTTCGGCGACGGCAAGGCCACCGTCATTCTTTTGTCGAGTGGCGAGTTCGGCCCAGGTCACTGCACGCGCCGGAGTGCCAGCCACATGGAACGCACCGCGACCTTTGTCGAGCACGATGTCGGCGTCGGCCGCCTCGAGCGCCGATGCGGCAATCGAGCGAGCGAGCTCGACGAGTTTTTCGGCAGTCTGGTGCACTGCCGCGCCACCGAGCTGCAGCGAGCGCGAGCCGTAGGTACCGAGACCCTCAGGAATGATGTCGGTGTCGCCCCACACGACGTCGATCTTTTCCATGGGGATACCGGTGTGCTCGCTCGCGATCATCGACCAGGCAGTCACGTGGCCTTGTCCGTGAGGCGAAGTGCCGGTGTAAACGATGGCGCGTCCATCGGGCAGCACTTCAATGCGGGCGTCTTCGTGGTTGGTGCCACCGCTCGTGATTTCGACGTAGACGCTGACACCGATACCGAGTTGGTTTCGATCACCGCGTTTGCGACGCTCGGCTTGTTCGCGGCGCAATGCCTTGTAGTCGGCGGCGGCGAGCACCTTGTCGAGCGACGCTTCATAGTCGCCCACGTCGTACACCTGACCGATCGCGGTGGTGTAGGGCTCGGTGAAGCGAGGAATCAAGTTCATGCGTCGAACGTCGGCGGGATCCTTGCCGATCTCGGCGGCGAACATGTCCATCGCGCGCTCGATTGCCGCCGTCGCCTCGGGTCGACCTGCGCCTCGGTAGGCGACGATCGGCGTGGTGTTCGTGACGACCGACTTGGTTCGGCACTCAATCTTCGGGATGGCGTACACGCCACTACTCATCGGTCGCGTGCACGCTGGTGCCAACACTGCGCCGACGTCGACGAACGCGCCACAGTCTTGTACTGCCTCAAGGCGGTAGGCGAGCACTTTGCCATCGCGTGTGCCACCGATGGTGACGTACTGCAACTGTGCGCGACCGTGCCCGAGTGCGAGCATCGACTCGCTGCGCGTCTCACGCCAACGCAAAGGGCGACCAACTGCTTGGGCGAGACGGCCGAGCACGATCTCTTCCGGATACGCCGAGATCTTTGCACCGAATCCGCCGCCAACGTCGGGCGTGATCACGCGCACGCTGCTCGATGGGTCGCTCTTGTTGATCTGGTCGCGCACGCCCTGCGCGTGCTGGGTGGAGATCCACTGATACAGACGTCCGTCGACCCATGCGACGGCAGAGCCGCGCACTTCAAGCGGGCACGGTGCCACTCGCTGATTGACGTAACGACCTTTCACGACAACTTCGCAGTCAGCAAAGAATTCGTCACCGGTCACACCGGGCATGCCCCACAGCGTCGAGTCGACCACCACGTTGCTGCCGGCAGCGGGGTAGATGAGTGTCGCCGACTCCATCGCTGCTTCGAGATCGACCAAGGCCTCGATTGGGTCGTAGTCGACGATGACTCTGTCGGCTGCGTCTTCACCCTGGTCTGCGCGCTCGGTGATGACCGCGGCGACAGGTTCGCCGACGTAACGAACGCGATCACTTGCCAACAGCGTTCGTGCGCAACCCGGGTTGAACGATGACGCTTCTGGCGCGAGATTGAGCGAAGCGGCAGTGTGCACGGCGACGACCCCGGGCATGCTCAGTGCCTCGCTGACGTCGATGCCTTTGATGTGGGCGTGGGCGAGCGGTGAACGCACGAACGTGACGTGCGCAGCGCCAGCAAGCAGTTGCTCGTCGCGCATGTCATCGACGTACACGCCCCCGGTCGTGAGAAACTTCGGGTCTTCTTTGCGCAGAACGCGGTTACCGAGGATGCTTCCAGCCATGCGCTCAAGTTAGTGCGCTCGGCGCTATGCCCCGACTGTCGTGCCCAGCCGCAGTTGCTGCTCGCCCCGGCGGCTTCGATGCTTGCCCCGCCGCAAGGGGCGTCTCGTCGTCGGCTCGCTAGGGGCGCGTCGGGTCGTAAGTGTCGAGATTGCCCTGTTCCACGCCAGAACGCTGCGTTTCTCGCAACGAAACGATGCTCGCAACCAGCGTGTACGGCCATCGTGCCGGCAGGGTGACGGAGGCATTCGGCATCTCAAGCAGCGGAACCCGTCGTTCGTTGGGCAACAGGTAGCCCAGTTGCTCGCGAACCGCTTGGCGGACTCCTTCGGGGGTGCGCAGCGCATCAATCTCGTCTTGGAGGGCGTCGTTGACCTCTTCGTATGCCGCGTATTGGCCGCTGCGGGTTTCAACCATGTCGCGTTGGGCCATCCACGTTCGTAGTGGCACGACTAAGAACGTCACTGTCAAACCGAGGATTGCGACGATGGCAATCGGCAGCGCCATCGATCGGAGCCTGTTGGCCAACAACAGCGGAACGTTCACACCACCATTGTGACGGCTGCGGCGAGCATCTCGGTGGACGCCAGTTTCTGCGCGGGTTGAGCGCGGATGTTTGCCCAGCTCAGCGCGGGTTGAGCGCCGCCCGACCAGCGAACACCGCGCGAGAACCCAGTTCGGCTTCGATGCGCAACAACTGGTTGTACTTCGCGACGCGATCGCTTCGAGCCGGTGCACCGGTCTTGATCTGCCCGCAGTTGGTGGCGACTGCCAAGTCGGCGATGGTCGAATCTTCGGTTTCGCCGCTGCGGTGGCTCATCACGCTGGTGTAGCCGTGCTTGCCCGCGAGAGCAACGGTGTTCAAGGTTTCGGTCAGCGTGCCGATCTGGTTCACCTTCACAAGCACACTGTTGGCAACTTTCGCGTCGATACCGCGCTGCAGTCGTGCAGCATTGGTGACGAAGAGGTCGTCGCCGACGAGTTGCACTTTGCCGCCAAGCATCTTGGTGAGCTGCGACCAGCCGTCCCAATCGTCTTCGGCCATCGCGTCTTCGATGGAGACGATGGGGTAGCGGTCGACGAGCATGCTCCACCAGTCGCAGAGTTGCGAAGCCGTCATCGTCTTGCCCTCGCCAGCCAATGTGTACGAGCCGTTCTTGTAGAGCTCACTCATCGCTGGGTCGAGCGCGATGGCGATGTCGGTTCCAGCCTTGAACCCTGCTTTTTCGACTGCCTGCAACAACACGACGATGGCTTCTTCGTTGCTCGCGAGATCAGGTGCGAAGCCGCCTTCGTCTCCCACGGCGGTGCTGAGCCCGCGTTCGCGCAGCACCGACTTGAGCGAGTGGTACGTCTCGACACCCCAACGCAGAGCTTCACTAAATGATGATGCGCCGACAGGCATGACCATGAATTCCTGCAAGTCAATGTTGTTGTCGGCGTGCGCCCCGCCGTTCAAGACGTTGAGCATCGGCACCGGCAGCACGTGCGCCTCGCGACCGCCAATTGACGCGTACAGCGGCGTGCGGGTGGTTCGCGCATGGGCGTGGGCGAGCGCCAGGCTCGCACCGAGCAGAGCATTCGCGCCGAGGCGACCCTTGTTCGCAGTGCCGTCGAGTGAGATAATCGCGTGGTCGGCGCCCGTTTGGTCTCCCGAATCGCGGCCGACGAGCAGCGAACGAATCTCGCCGTTCACATTGGCGACCGCCTTGGTGACGCCTTTACCGAGATATCGCTTGCCTCCGTCACGCAGTTCGACTGCTTCGTGCTCGCCGGTGGATGCGCCGGAGGGAACGATTGCCCTGCCGTGTGATCCGTCTTCGAGCCGAATCTCAACTTCTACGGTGGGGTTGCCGCGTGAGTCGAGCACCTCGCGACCGATGACATCAGAGATCTTCATGCGCTGCTCAGGCTAACTGCGAGCACGCTTTGCTTCGTCCCACAACGCATCAAGTTGCGCCAAGTCACACTTGTCGAGTGCGATGCCGCGTTCTGTGGCGAGCAATTGAACTCGGGTGAAACGTGAGACGAACTTGTCGGATGCGTCACGTAGCGCCGTCTCAGCATCAAAGCCCAGTTTGCGCGCGACGTTCACCACGCTGAAGAGCACATCGCCCAGTTCCATTCGCGTCGCTTCGGGGTCGCCAGCGGCACTGGCGCTGCGCAACTCGGCGATCTCTTCTGAAAGTTTCTCACTGGCACCATCGACGGTCGGCCAGTCGAACCCCACTTCGGCCGCGCGCTTCTGCAACTTCTGCGCGAGCGATAGCGAGGGTGCGGCACGCGAGACTCCGGCGAAGAAGTCAGCGGGCTTGCCACCGTCGTCACTTTTTGCCGCTCGCTCACGACGTTTGATCTCGTCCCACGTGGTGACGACATCGCCTGCAGTTTCTGCCTGCACGTCGCCGAAGACATGCGGATGCCGGCGCACGAGTTTGTCGTGGGTCGCGCGCGCCACGTCGGCCAAGCTGAAGCGACCTTCTTGTTCTGCGATCGTGGCATGGAACTCCACTTGGTAGAGCAAGTCGCCGAGTTCTTC
>RFOJ01000042.1 GCA_009926705.1 Acidimicrobiia bacterium | reverse complement strand
GAGCAGGCCGCCATGACGTTTGCATCCAAGCCTTCGCGCTCCGAACCGAAGAGCAAGAGGCGACGCGTCTGTTTGATGCGCACCTCACGCATCGGCACGGCGTCGGCGTTGGGCGTGAGTGCAACCGTCGCGACCCCTTGACCGTTGAGTTTCGCGACGAACTCGGCGACGTCGCTCACCCTTGAATGCGGTACGTGGAACGCGTTGCCCATTGACACGCGTAGTGCCCGACGCGCGAGCGGGTCGGCGCTGTTGTCATCGAGAAACATCGCGTCCCACCCGAGTGCTGCGGCGTTGCGGGTGATCGAGCCCACGTTTACGGGGTTGTCCACGTGGTCGACGAGCACGCCGCGCACGAATCGCGCAGCGAGCGAGTCGAGATCGGTCGGTGCTGGCCGCTTGAAGAGGCTGATGACGTCGAGTGGAACGCCGAGCCCGGTGATTTTGCGGCGCAGGTCTTCGCTCGTGAGATATGAATATCGCTCGTATCCGGGTGCGAACGCAGCCAATCGCCCCTCTCCCTTCTCGCTGCACAACACAGCGACGGGTTCGCAGCCCGCTTGCAATGCCCGTTGCGTAACGAGGTCGCCTTCGGCGATGAAGAGCGGCCCGCCCGCTCGTTGCTGCAACACTCCAGTCAGGCGTCGCTCACGCCAACGAAAAGGGTCGAGTCGCTCGTCGCTCTCGTCGGTGATCTCAATGAGCGGCACCGTGAGACCTTGATGCTGTCAGTAACTCTGGCTCAGAAGTGCCAGGGGTAGTTCGACCAGTTGGGGTCGCGCTTCTGCAAGAACGCGTCGCGACCCTCTTGCGCTTCGTCGGTCATGTAGGCGAGCCGGGTCGCCTCGCCGGCGAAGAGTTGCTGACCGACCAAGCCGTCATCGATCAAGTTGAATGCGAACTTGAGCATGCGTTGTGCCGTGGGGCTCTTTGCATTGATCTCACGCGCCCACTCGAGCGCAACGTTTTCCAACTCGTCGTGGTCGACCACCGCGTTCACCATTCCCATACGGTGGGCTTCATCGGCCGAGTATTCGCGTCCGAGAAAGAAGATCTCGCGGGCGAACTTCTGACCGACTTGTCGCGCCAGGTATGCCGAGCCGTAACCGCCGTCGAAGCTCGCGACGTCGGCATCGGTCTGCTTGAACTTCGCGTGCTGCTTGCTCGCGATGGTGAGGTCGCACACCACATGCAGGCTGTGCCCGCCGCCGACCGCCCACCCGGGCACCACGCACACGACGACTTTGGGCATGAAGCGAATCAGGCGCTGCACTTCGAGAATGTGCAAACGTCCGGTGCGAGCTGAAGTGATGGTGCTCGCGTCGTCGCCGTCGGCGTACTTGTAACCGTCCTTGCCGCGGATGCGTTGATCGCCGCCGCTGCAGAACGCCCAGCCACCGTCTTTCGGCGACGGGCCGTTACCGGTGAGCAACACACAACCCACGTCGGGTGTTTGACGAGCGTGGTCGAGTGCGACGAAAAGTTCGTCGACCGTCTGCGGGCGGAAAGCGTTGCGCACTTCAGGGCGGTTGAATGCGACGCGCACCGTGCCCGAGTCGACGCTGCGGTGGTAGGTGATGTCGCGAAAATCAAAGCCGGCGACCGGCTTCCACGCCTTGGCGTCGAACAATGGGGAGATGCCCCATTCGCGTGCGGGATTTGTCACACGAACAGTCTGCCTGCGTGGCGTCATGGTCTGCTCTCGTCGCGTCATGAGTGGTAATTTTGGTCGCTCATGGCGCTACTCGTCGCAGTGCTGGGGCTCTTCCTCGTTGGTGTCGCGACGGCGGTGGGCCTCCGACGCCGACCTCTCGTAGGGGCGTTCGCCGGGCTCGCTGTGTTTCTGGCGGGAGTCGCAGCGACCGTCGTCGAAGGAGTCGGGGTTGATGAGGCACCAACTGCGACGGTCAAGTGGTTGAGTGCCCTCGGGCTCGACTTGCACTTCTCGCTCGACGGCTTCGGTGTGCTGATGTCGCTCATTGTCCTAGTGCTCGGGTTCGCCGTACTCACCTATGCGATCGCATATTTCGAACACGATGAGACCTTCGCCCGATTCGTCGGAGTGTTTCTTGCGTTTGCTGGCTCGATGACCGGTGTCGTGATTGCCTCCGATCTCTTCACCATGTTCGTCTTCTGGGAGCTCACGTCGATTTGTTCGTTCTTGTTGATCGGGCTCAACGACAAATCTGAATCTGCGCGACAGGCCGCGGTGCGGGCGCTGCTTACCACTGGCGCAGGTGGGTTGTGCCTGCTTGGAGCCGTCGCGCTGCTCCAAGTCGACGTCGGAACAACCCGCTTCACTGACCTAGTCGCTCTCCAGCCGACCGGCACACTGGTCGATGCGGCCATCGTGCTCATCCTGCTCGGTGCGTTCACGAAGAGTGCACAGTTTCCCTTCCACTTCTGGCTGCCTGGAGCGATGGCCGCACCCACGCCGGTCAGCGCCTACCTGCACTCAGCAACCATGGTGAAAGCCGGCATCGTGCTCCTGGCGCGAACGTCGCCTGCGTTCGGTGAGTCAGCCTTCTGGCAGTGGTGGGTCGTCATCGCCGGGTGCGTCACGATGTTGATCGGCGGATGGCGGGCGCTTCGACAGAACGACGCGAAGTTGCTGCTCGCGCACAGCACGGTGTCGCAACTCGGCTTGCTGACGGTGCTCGTCGGCATCGGGTCGCCGCTAGCTCTCTACGCAGGCGTAGCCCACTTACTGGCGCACGCCGTGTTCAAGGTGGGTCTCTTTCTCGGAGTCGGGGTCGTCGACCACGAACTCGAAACTCGCGAAGTATCGCGTCTCGCGGAAGCACGCACCCGCTTGCCGCTCGTCACGGCATCGCTCGTCGTAGCGACACTCTCGATGGCGGGCATCATTCCATTTTTCGGGTTCGTCACGAAAGAAAAAGCGCTCGTCGCGCTGCTCGAGGCAGACCTCGGCAATGTCGCCACCATCGCACTGGTCGGAGTTGTCGCGGGTTCTGTGTTGTCGGTCGCCTACAGCGCACGACTGTTGCGCGCACTGGTGCGACGGCCATTAAAAGTTGCGGCTGAACATCACACTTCCCGAGTCGGAGCAATCCTGCTCGCGCGTCCGGTGGTTGAGGCCGCAGGTTTCTCTCTCGCCTTTGGCCTGTTCGCATCGTTCGTCGGAAAGGTGCTTGTGGCCCCTGCTCTCTCGCTTGATGCGGACGCCAAAGGCAAGCTCGTGCTGTGGCCCGGCATCGACGATGCACTCCTCATATCAGCGGTCGTCATCATCGTCGGATCATTCATCGGATGGCGGGCTCCGCTCACTGCGACACGTACCGGCGGAACGCGTGGCGAACGCACCTTTGACCGCATCTACGACTCCACGCTCGGATTCGCCAAGCGCATCACTGCCGCCACACAAACGGGCTCGTTGCCGATGTACGTTGCAGTCACTGCAGTCGTCGCGACGGCCGCGATGCTCTCTGGACTGTTGCTCGACGGATTCCCGAGTGCCGCGAGTTTCGTTGACGACTCGCCGATGACGGTGCTCGTGGCACTGCTCGTCGCAGTATTCGCGGTTGCCACTGTCGTCGTGCCGCTGCGGTTCACCGCCGCTTTATTGCTCGGTGGGGTGGGTTACGGCATCGCGGTGCTGTTCGTGATGCGCGGCGCGCCAGATCTCGCCCTCACGCAATTGCTCGTTGAGACCCTCACCATTGTGATTTTCTTGCTTGCGTTGCGTGTCATGCCGAGACGGTTCGCACCAGCGTCGCAGTGGGTGCCGAAGTGGGCTCGCGCCGCAGTTGCCGCGGCAATCGGCGTTGTGGTGCCGTGTTTTGCGCTTCTCGTGCGTGAGTCGCGCGAGGCACCTTCTGTTGCCGCGGATTATCTCACTCGTTCAGTTGACGAGGCCGGGGGAGCGAACGTTGTAAACGTAATCCTGGTCGACTTCCGCGGCTTCGACACGATGGGTGAGATCACCGTGCTCGCGATTGCTGCCTTGGGTGTGGTCAATCTTGTTCGTGTGGCTGAGCGCCAGCGTCGTGCGAAGTCGGCGGGGAGTGCAAAGTGACGAGCCCAGAGCATCCGAAGGATGTGTCGAACTCTGGCGGTGCCAGAAACCCGTCTGACATCGTCAGGTCGGCCATCTTCGACGAGCTCGTCGACAGGTGGTTGTCGAAGGTCGCCGTGCTCGTCGCTATTTATGTGACGTTCCGTGGTCACAACGCACCCGGCGGGGGCTTTGCCGGTGGGCTCATCGTCGGCGGGGTCTTCGTGCTGCAGTATCTCACCGGTCGCGAACCTCATGTTCGGTTTCGAACGATTCTGCATCCGACGCGACTGCTCGGCTTTGGGTTACTGCTCGCGCTCGGCACTACTGTGACCCCGCTCTTCGTCGGCGCCACACCGCTCGAGTCGCATATCTGGAAGCTCGACGTACCGCTCATCGGTGAAGTAAAGATCGTCTCGTCGATGTTCTTTGACCTCGGCGTCTTCTTCGTCGTCGTGGCGGTCGTGCTGATGATCTTGTTGTCGCTCGGCACCAGGCAGTCGACCGTGTTCGGAGACGAGGACATCGCATGAGCTTTTCGTTGCTCATCCTGACGGGCGTGTTGTTTGCTGCTGGGTCGTATCTGTTGATGGAGCGCTCGTTGACACGAATTGCTCTCGGCGTCGGCGTGCTCGGAAATGGGGTCAACGTTCTCATCGTCGCGGCTGGTAGCAGCCCGGCTGAGGCGCCGATTATTGGTCGCGTCGGCGAACTCACCGATCCTTTGCCACAAGCCCTCGTGCTCACGGCAATCGTCATCGGGTTTGCGCTCCTGTCGTTCGTGCTTGCCCTCGCCTGGCGCAACTGGACCATCACCGAGAACGACGAAGTAGAAGACGACGTCGAAGATCGACTGATCACGCGTCGCGATTCGAGCAGTGCGAAGTCAACCGACGAGCGACACAGGGAAGACGTCTCGCCATGACCACACTGCTGTCGCTTGTGGTGCTGTTGCCGCTGATCGGTGCGGCGACCGCGTTGGTCTTTCGACCGCGCCCTGTTCAGCGAACCCTTAGCTTCGTGACACTCGGAACCTCCCTCGTCGCCGCAACGAGCGTGCTCGTCGACGCCTGGTCGAACGACGCGATGCATGTTGTGCGCATGGGCGGCTGGCCCGGATCATTCGCCATCACGTTCGTCGCCGACCGACTCGCCTCGGTGATGGTGGTGATTGCACTCACCGTCACGCTGCTCGTGCTCGTGTATTCAGTGGGCCAGAAATCAGCGGGGGAGCGCTCGGCGTTCTACCACCCGGTGTACATGGTGATGTCGGCGGGCATCTCGCAGGCGTTCTTGGCGGGTGACTTGTTCAACTTGTTCGTCGCTTTCGAGATTCTCCTCATGGCCAGCTATGTATTGCTCACGCTCGAGGGCAGTGATGCGCAGATCCGCGCGGGCACCACATACGTGGTGTTGAACGTCATCGAGTCGATGGTGCTTGTCACCGCAGTTGGGCTCATCTTCGCCGCGACCGGAACCGTGAGCATGGCCGAGCTGCCAGCCCGGCTCGCCGCGCTGCCCGACGGGACGCGCATCGGTTTGCAGCTGCTGCTTCTCGTCGCCTTCGGCATAAAGGCGGCTGTCTTCCCACTCTTTTTCTGGTTGCCCGACTCGTACCCCACGGCCCCGAGCTCAGTCAGTGCCGTCTTTGCCGGTCTTCTCACGAAAGTCGGCGTGTACTGCCTTATTCGCACCCAAACGCTGTTGTTCCCGGGCGAACTCAACGACCTCATCGTGGTGGTCGGTGCGCTCACGATGGCCCTCGGAGTTCTCGGCGCGATCTCGCACACCGACATGAAGCGCATTCTGTCGTTTCATATCGTTTCGCAGATCGGTTACATGGTTTTCGGCCTGGGCATCGGCGGCACTGCGGCAATCGCGGCGACGATTTTTTATCTCATCCACCACATCCCCGTGAAGACGTCGCTTTTCCTCGTTGAGGGCATTATCGAGCGCGACTCCGGCAGCAGTTCGTTCGACGCAGTGAGTGGTCTTGCGCGCCGCTCGCCGGCGTTCGCGGCGATGTTCCTCGTTCCTGCGCTCAGCCTCGCCGGATTGCCACCACTCTCCGGGTTTCTTGCCAAGTTCGCCATCGTTCGAGCGGGCGTTGACAGCGAGCAATGGGTGGCCGTCGCCGTCGCTCTCGCCGTGAGTTTGCTGACGCTCGTGTCGATGACCAAGATTTGGGTAGGCGCATTCTGGGGTGACGTCGAGCCCGCAGCGAGTGTTGGCGTGGGCATTCTGCGAAGGCATGCACTCATGTCGATGGCGACTGCACTCGTTGTTGTGCTGTCGCTCGCCATCGCCGTAGGTGCAGGTCCGCTGTATGACTTCGCGAACAAAGCAGCCGAGCAAATCCTCGATGTTGCGGGATACGTGACGGCGGTGAAGTCGTGATTGCACGATCGCTTGCACTGCTTGCGCTGTGGGTTGCGCTGTGGGGCGAAGTGTCGGTGGCAAACGTCGCGTCGGGGATCGTGGCGGTCGGGCTCGTGACGTGGCTCTTTGCCGAGCGTTCGGGGCCCATTTACCTGCTGCGTCCGTGGGGCGGTTTGCGCCTACTGATGTTCGTCTCATACAGCCTGGTCACGTCAAGCCTGCGAGTCGCCCTCGCCGTGCTCTCGCCGACCGCCAAGCGCACTCATCCCACGGTGCAGCGGGTCAGGCTCGCGCGCGGCTCGGTGTTCTACGGAGCGATCGTCGCCAACGCCATCACTCTGACCCCCGGCACGATGACCCTCGAACTCGATCCGGAATTGCTCGAGCTCTCCGTGCACGTGCTTGGTGAAGTTGACCCTGCGAAGTTTGCCGCAGACGTGCTCGACCTTGAGCGCCGAGTCGCCGCAGCATTCAAGGAGCGGGAGAGAGCGTGAAGTCAGTCGAGACGGTGACGCTTGTCGTTTTGGCCTTTGCCGCAGTTCTGGTCGTCGCGCGCGTGGTGCGACGGTCTTCGCTTGGCGACCGTGCCGTCGCACTCGACACGTTGTCTGCAGTTATCACGTGTGCGCTGCTGGTCGGGGCAAGCCGTGCAGATGACGGCCTCATGCTCGATCTCGCAGTCGTGCTTGGCTTGATGGGCTTTCTCACCTCCGTGACGGTGGCACGCTTCATCGAGTCGCGAAAGGACGACCAATGAGCGACATTCTGGGCGCCGTTGTCGACGTGCTCACCGCCGTGTGTTTT
>RFOJ01000041.1 GCA_009926705.1 Acidimicrobiia bacterium | reverse complement strand
CGTGCCGATGCGTGAGGTGCGCATCAAACAGACGCGTCGCCTCTTGCTCTTCGGTTCGGAGCGCGAAGGCTTGGATGCAAACGTCATGGCGGCCTGCTCGCACCGCGTGCGCATCGAGATGGCGCAAGGCGTTGACTCGCTGAATGTCGCAGCCGCGAGTGCGGTCGCGTGCTACACGTTGCGCGAGTAGACCACAACGGCAAGTTCACGTTGCGTCATCAGTGAGTGGTGGCTAGTTCACGTTGCGCAGGTGGTCGGCAGCGCGCACAAAGTAGTCGCGCATCTCCCCCACCACTTCGGGGGCGACGGTGATGTGCAGGGCGTCGAGTGCGGCATTCATGTGCGCGAGCCAACGATCACGCATCGCATCGTCGATTGGGTACGCCGCATGCCGCATGCGCAGGCGCGGGTGGCCTCGTTCTTCGAGATAGGTCGTCGGCCCGCCCCAATACTGAGCGAGAAACATCGCGAGTCGCCGCTCAGCCGGCTGGAGATCGTCTGGTTGCGGATACAAGGCGAGCAGCACGGGGTCGCTGCGCACACCGCGGTAGAACTCGGCAGCGAGGCGATCGAAGAACTGCTGCCCACCGACTCGTTCGTAGACCGTCAACGAGGCTGCTTGGTCGCCTGAGTTCGAATCAGTCACGAAAATTCGGGGTCTTCCCAGTTCGGGAAGATGTCAGGCAGATCGCGCGAGACGGAGTCGGTGAACGTGGCGGGGCGCTTCTCCAAGAAACTCGTGACTCCTTCGTGCGCATCGGCGCTTCGACCGCGCAACTGGATGCCGCGCGAATCTGCGCGGTGTGCTTCCATCGGGTGCGAGGCCCCGAGCATGCGCCAGAGCATCTGTCGCGCTAAGGCCACCGAGACTCCGCTCGTGTTGTGGGCAATCTCTTCGGCGAGGGCGCGGGCGGCCGGCATCAGTTCCGCAGGTTCGTGCACCGACCGGACCAACCCGCCGCGCAGCGCCTCTTGCGCATCGAACACTCGACCGCTGTAGACCCACTCGGCCGCCTGCGAGATGCCGACAGCTCGTGGCAAGAACCACGACGAACACGCTTCGGGCACGATGCCGCGGCGCGAGAACACGAAACCGAATCGGGCTGAGGTCGACGCCAGCCGCACGTCCATCGGCAAGGTCATCGTCGCGCCGACACCGACTGCTGCACCGTTGATAGCGGCGATGACCGGCTTCTTGCAGTCGTAGATGCGCAGCGTGACGCGTCCACCACCGTCGCGACGCGTGCGCTCATCGTTCGGGCTCGACCAGTCGCCGTCGTCGAACGTCTTGGCACCGCCCGACAGGTCGGCGCCGGCGCAGAAGGCCCGACCTTCGCCCGTGACGATCACCGCTCGCACGGCGTCGTCAGCGTCGATCTCGTCGAATACGGAGAGCAACTCATTCATCATCACGCCGGTGAAGGCGTTCATCTTCTCAGGACGGTACAAGGTGACCGTTGCTACCCCGCTGCTCGTCTCGTAGCGGATCTGCGTGTAGTCAGCCATGCCGCCCGAGTGTAGAGAAGCCGGCGGCGCAGGCGTGAGCCGTGCGGTCGGCGGCGTGCGGCGTAGGCGTGAGCCGTGCGGTCGGCGGCGTGCGGCGCGGATTAGACGTCGAGGAATCGCGACGCAGCGATTGCCGAGCCGATGGCACCGACCGCCGCACCGAGCAACAGCAATACGAGCATCACACCAGAGAGATAGCCGCCGGGCACCACGAGGCTCGCGATGCCGGTACCGGGCTTGAACGTGGCGACGCCGTTGGTCCACGCGCTGTTCAACCCCCACACGCCAAAGCACGACACCACACCACCAATGAGCCCCTGCAACAAACCCTCGAGCATGAACGGAATTCGAATGAACCAGTTTGTGGCACCGACGAGTTTCATCACTTCGATTTCTCGGCGACGGGCAAACATCGCGGTGCGAATGGTGTTCCAGATAAGGCCGATGGCGACTGCGAGCAATACGAGCGACATGATGAGGGTCACGTTGCGCACGAAACTGGAGAGCGTCGAGATGACCTCGAATTCATCTTCGGCGAGCGCCACTGCTTCGACGCCCGGCAGGGTGCGGTACTGATCTGCCAAGCTGCGCACCAAGTTGGTGTCTTCGGTGAGCGGCACCACCTTGAACTGCGTCGGGATCGTCTCGGGCGTGAGCAGGCTGAGCGTCACCGGGTCACCGGCGAAGATTCGCTGCGCTTCGGCGTAGCTCTCAGGCTTGTCGAGGTAACGCAACTTGTCGACGTCAATCACGCTCGGCGCGGCTCGCAGCGTGCTGTCGATGAGCGCGACCTGCTCGGGCGATGCGTCACTACGCACGAACACGATCATCGCCACGTCGCCGCGCCACTGCACGAGCAAGTTCTCAAACGCACGCTGGATGAGGAAGGTGGCGCCGACCAGCAAGAGAGCGATAGCCGACGTCAGCACCGCCGCCATTGTGAGCGTGAGATTTCGGCGGAAGCTCGCCCACGTTTCGCGCAGCGCGTATTCGATACGGGCAAGCATTATTCGTACACCCCGCGCTCTTGGTCGCGCACCACGACGCCGCGATCGAGCTGAATCACGCGACGGCGCATCATGTTGACCACTCGGTGGTCGTGCGTGGCCATCACGACGGTGGTGCCGGTCTCGTTGATGGCTTGCAGGAGCATCATGATTCCCTCACTGGTGGCCGGGTCGAGGTTGCCGGTGGGTTCGTCGGCCAACATGATGAGTGGGCGATTGACGAATGCGCGCGCAATCGACACGCGCTGCTGCTCTCCACCCGACAGCTGGTTCGGGAACCGTTCATGTTTGTCGGCGAGGCCGACCAGTTCGAGCACGAACGGCACCTGCTCGCGAATCACGTGGCGCGGCTTGCCGATCACTTCGAGCGCGAAGGCGACGTTCTCGAACACCGTCTTGTTGAGAAGCAGCTTGTAGTCCTGGAAGATGTTGCCGAGAGAGCGACGCAAGTACGGCACGCGCGACGGTGGCATCTCGGTGACGTTGCGGCCGGCGACCCACACGTCGCCTTCGGTCGCAATTTCTTCGCGGCTCATCAAGCGCAACAGCGTCGACTTGCCCGAACCTGACGGCCCGACAAGGAAGACGAAGTCGCCTTTTGCGACGTCAAACGACACGTCATCAACTGCGACCGTGTCGTTGCCATAGACCTTGACGACGTTCTCAAGCGTGATCATCTAGCGACCAGCCTCGGTGCGGCGCCAGCGGAGGTAGCCCTCCATGAACTCGTCGAGGTCGCCGTCGAGCACTGCGGTGACGTTACCCGACTCCACGTCGGTGCGCAGGTCCTTCACCATTTGGTACGGCTGCAGCACGTACGAGCGAATCTGCGTGCCCCAACCCACCGTCGCCTGCTTGCCGGCGATGCGGGCGAGCTCGGCTTCGCGTTCTTCTTCGATTCGCGTGGCGACCATCGTCTTCAACTTCTTGTAAGCGTTCTCACGGTTCTGCAACTGACTGCGCTCTTGCTGCGACGCAGCGACGAGACCAGTCGGCTTGTGAATGAGGCGCACTGCCGACGACGTCTTGTTCACGTGCTGACCACCGGCACCTGAAGCACGGTAGACCTCCATCTCGATATCGGCGTCGTTGATCTCAACGTCGACTTCTTCGAGCACCGGCCACACTTGCACCGTCGCGAAACTCGTCTGGCGACGACCCTGGTTGTCGAACGGGCTGATGCGTACCAGTCGGTGCGTGCCGCGCTCGCTGGTCAACAGCCCGTAGGCGAATCGGCCGCGCACGGTGAAATCTGCGGAAAGAATGCCAGCTTCGGTGCCGTCGGAGACGTCGCCCATCTCGACGGCGAAGTTGCGGCGCTCGGCCCAACGGGTGAACATGCGCAGCAGCATCGCGCTCCAGTCCTGCGCGTCGACACCGCCGTCTTTGGCGTTGATCTGCACGATGGCGTCGGCTTCGTCATGCTCGCCGATGAAGAGACTGCGCAGTTCCACTTCGTCGAGCGCGGCGCGAGCACGGGCGAGGCTCTGGTCGATCTCAGGTTCTTGCGATGCGTCGTCGACTTCGCGTGCCATTTCGTGCAGCAGCTGAACATCTTCGAGCGTGCGGGCGATGCGGTCGAACTCTTCGAGATCGCCGCGCACGCTCGCGTAGTCGCTGTTGACACGCTTGGCGTGTTCCTGGTCGTTCCACAAATCGGGCTTGGCCACCTCGGCCTCGAGCTCGCCGAGGCGCACGCGCAGTTCGGCGACCTTCAGGTAGCCCTCGGCTTCTTTCAAGCGGCGCGCCACTTCGGCGATGTCAGAAGTGAAGTCGCGCATCGTTCGGCCGTCCTCGGCCTAGGCGGTCTTGCCGTGGCACTGCTTGTACTTCTTGCCAGAGCCACACGGGCACGGTGCGTTGCGCGGCGTCTTTGACCAGTCGTTGGCCGAGTTCACGACGGTGCCCTGCTTCGTGGGCGCTGCAGCTTCGTCGCCAGCTGCGATCGCGCGCGACGCGGATGCCGGGCGTGCCGCGGCTGAGGGGCTGGCATCTTCGGCAGACGAGGTCTGAAGGTTCTGCACGGTTTGTGCGCGTTGCGCGCCTTGGTCGTTGCGGATCACCTGCACGCGCATGACGTACTTGACGAAGTCCTGCGCGATGCCCTTCATGAGCGCACCGAACATCTCGAAACCCTCGCGCTGCCACTCGGTGAGCGGGTCTTTCTGACCGAGCGCGCGCAGGTTGATGCCTTCCTGCAGGTAGTCCATCTCTTCGAGGTGCTCGCGCCAACGCTGGTCGATGATGCGCAGCATGACCTGTCGTTCAATCTCTCGCATCGTCGGTTCGCCAAGCTCGGCTTCGCGCTGCGCGTAGTACGCCGAGGCGTCGGCCATGATCAGGTCGTACATCTCGTCAGTGGTGGAGCATGCCGACAACCCTTCGGCGTTCACGCCGTGCGGCCAGAACGAGCCGAGCTCGGTGACCAAGCCCGAGATATCCCACTCGTCGTCAGCTTCCGACACGCAGTGCGTCTCGATGAGCGAGTCGACTGCCTCGGCGAGGTACTCCATCGCAGCGGCCTTCAGGTCGCCTCCACCGAGAATTTGGTCGCGGCGCTGGTAGATGATCTTGCGCTGCTCGTTCATCACCTCGTCGTACTTGAGCACGTTCTTGCGAATCTCGGCGTTGCGCTGCTCCACGGTGTTCTGCGCGCGCTCGATTGCCTTGGTCACCATTTTTGCTTCGATGGCTTCGTCGTCGGGCAGCGCGCGACCCATCACCCACGACAAGGCACCCGTCGCGAAGAGGCGCATCAATTCGTCGTCGAGGCTGAGGTAGAAGCGGCTCGAGCCCGGGTCACCTTGTCGGCCGGCGCGACCGCGTAACTGGTTGTCGATGCGGCGGCTCTCGTGGCGCTCGGTGCCCAACACGTGCAGACCGCCAAGTTCGCGCACTTTCACACCTTCTGCTTCACAGACCTGGGTGAACTCGCGCACCAACACGCCGAGTCGTTCGTGTGCTTCGCGACGCGCGTTGATGTAGTCGAGTGGCATCTGCTCGAGCGCTACCGGCAACGCGAACTCGTCAACGAGCGTGTCGGGATGGTGGCCTTCTTTCAACACTTGCGTGCGGGCCATGCCCTCGGGATTGCCGCCGAGCAGGATGTCGACGCCGCGGCCGGCCATGTTGGTGGCGACGGTGACCGCGCCGAGGCGGCCGGCCTGGGCGACGATGCCTGCTTCTTTCGTGTGCTGCTTGGCGTTCAGCACCTCGTGCTTTACGCCACGCTGCTGCAGTTTGCGCGAGAGCACCTCGCTCTTCTCGACGCTGACGGTGCCAACGAGCACCGGCTGGCCCTTCTCGTGGCGCTCGACGATGTCGTCGACCACTGCCTTGAACTTGGCGTCTTCGGACTTATAAATGAGGTCGGCTTCGTCGTCGCGCACCATCGGACGGTTGGTCGGAATCGGCACAACGTTGAGGCCGTAAGTGTTCATCAACTCCGCCGCCTCGGTTTGCGCGGTTCCGGTCATGCCCGCCAACTTGGAGTACATGCGGAAGTAGTTCTGCAGCGTGATGGTGGCGAGCGTCTGGTTTTCTTCTTTGATCTTGACGCCTTCTTTGGCCTCGACCGCCTGGTGGATTCCCTCGCTCCAGCGGCGGCCCTCCAAGATGCGTCCGGTGAACTCGTCGACAATCTTCACCTCGCCGTCTTGCACGATGTAGTCCTTGTCGCGGTGGTAGAGCACCGACGCCTTGAGCGCCACCTGCAACTGGTGCACCAGGTTGCGCTGCACCTCGTCGTAGAGATTCTCGATGCCGAGCTGATTCTCGACTTTGTTGATGCCCGACTCGGTCGGCACGACGATGCGCTTGTCTTCTTCGACGTCGTAGTCGACTCCACGCACCATGGTGCGCACGATGGAGGCGAACTTGTAATACAGCGATGCCGCGTCGGCGATGCGGCCCGAGATGATGAGCGGCGTACGGGCCTCGTCGATGAGGATCGAGTCGACTTCGTCGACGATGGCAAAGTTGTGGCTGCGCTGCACCTTGTCGGCAAGGGTGCCAGCCATGTTGTCACGCAAGTAGTCGAAACCGAATTCGTTGTTGGTGCCGTAGGTGATGTCGCAGCCGTAGTCGGCGCGCTTCTCCGCCGCCGATCCGCGCGACCCGGGCACCACGAGACCGACGCTCAAGCCAAGCCAACGGTGCACTTGCCCCATCCACACCGCGTCGCGGCGCGCGAGGTAGTCGTTCACCGTCACGAGGTGAACGCCCTTGCCTGAGAGCGCATTGAGATAGACGGGAAGCGTCGAGACGAGGGTCTTGCCTTCACCGGTGCGCATCTCAGCCACCCACCCGGCATGCAGGGCGGCGCCTCCCATCAATTGCACGTCGTAGTGACGCTGCCCGATGACGCGTTTGGCGGCTTCGCGTACGACGGCAAAGGCCTCGACGAGCAGGTCATCCAGGTCTTCGCCGCGCTCGAGTCGCGAACGGAACTCCGCGGTCTTGCCGCGCAGGGCGTCGTCGCTGAGGGCCGAAATTGTCGGCTCTAGGGCATTGATTTCGGGTACGACTGCGGAAAGTGCCTTGACTTTCTTGCCCTCACCGGCGCGCAGAATGCGGTCGAGCACGGCCATGAGGAATTCAGCCTACCCGTGTGGGATGCCCCGCTCTCACGTGTGCGATGACTGCGCACCGCACTTCGAGCGCTCCGGCAGCGAGCAACGCGTCACATGCGCGAGCAAGCGTCGTACCAGTTGTCATCACGTCGTCGATCACGATGACTCGCTTGCCACGCACCGCTCGTTGGCGCACGACGAACTGCGGGCCACGCTTGCGCAACTCGCGCGACGACCCTGTTTGCGTGTGGTCATCGACGCGGCGAAGCATGCGCACGCAACGAATGCGCAAC
>RFOJ01000005.1 GCA_009926705.1 Acidimicrobiia bacterium | reverse complement strand
GCATGGGTACCGATCACGATGTCGACGCCGCCCGATGCGAGGTCGGCGAGCACTTCTCGACGGCGCTCGCCCGTCACCCGACCAGTGAGCAGTTCGACGCGTAATTGCCGCTCTCCGAAGAGATTGCCTTCGTCGGGCACTCGCAATTCGTCGAGCAGCGAGCGAATACCGGCATAGTGCTGTTCGGCGAGTACTTCGGTGGGCGCCATCAAGGCACCTTGGTGCCCGCCCTGCACCGCCACCAACATCGCAGCTACTGCGACGACCGTCTTGCCGCTGCCGACGTCGCCCTGCAGCAGGCGGTGCATCGGCACCGGCGTGGCGAGGTCGGCGTTCACCTCGTCGATCACGCGACGCTGCGCACCGGTGAGCGGAAACGGCAGCGCCTCCAAGAATGCCCGCTGCATCTCACCGCTCATGTCGTGCTTCAGCCCCGTGTTGTCGCGCTCGAACGCTTTCTTTCGGCCGACGAGCACCAGCTGCACCCGCAACAACTCGTCGAACGCGAGTCGTTCGCGAGCCTTTTCTTTGTCGACGATGCTCTCCGGAAAGTGAATGGTCGAGAGCGCCGTATGGCGAGCAACCAAGTCGAGTCGCTCGCGTAACCCAGCCGGCAGCGGGTCGGAGATCGTGCGTGGTGCCGCACGCTCAAGCGCATTCTCCACCCATCCGGTGAGCTCCCACGTCGTTACGTTCGACTTCTCACTCTGCGGATAAATCGGCACAATGCGACCAGTGCGATTACCGACGATGTCGACGAGTGGGTTGGTCATCTGCAGCTTTCCGCGAAAGCGCTCAGGTTTGCCGAAGACCGCGATTTCTTGGTCGGTCTTTAGTTGGCGTTCGCGCCATGGCTGGTTGAAGAAGGTCAGCCCGAAGATTCCCGTCGCGTCGCCGACCGTTGCCGTCACCATGCTTCGACGACTGCGCAAGGGCACGCGCCTCACGCTGCGCACCTTCACCAAGACGACAGCCTCGACACCCTCCACGAGGTCTTCAACGTGTGCTTCGTTGGTGCGGTCGACGTACCGACGCGGATACGTGGTGAGCAGGTCGAGCACGTTCGCGATACCTGCTTCTCGCAGGGATTCACGACGTTTGTCGCCGACGCCTTTGATTTTGGAGATGTCGAGTGCTGCCAGATCGCGGTATGTGAGCGGTGGTTCGGCGCCGCGCATCGTCGTGGCCGGCTCGGCGCCGCGCATTGCAGGATCTGGTTCGGCCATGCCGCGCCGAAGTTACTCCACGCCGAAGAGATACGGGTACAGCGGCTGTCCACCGCGGTGCACTTCGCAGGCGATTGCTGGGAAGTGTTCGCCGACCCATTCGACAATCTTTTCGGTCGTCGCTGCTTTCGCGTCGACGCCGACGATCACGGTGAGCAACTCACGGTCAGCCGACACGATGTGCTTCAACAGAGCGGTTGAGCACTCAAACACGTCTGGCGCAATCGCAACGACTCCATCACCGCGCACGATGCCGATTGAGTCACCAGCTTTGACTGCGCCTGCGTCGGTCTTGGTGTCACGCACTGCAGTGGTGACCTCGCCCGTCACCACCGCCGCCGCAGCCTTGGCCATCTCGCTGCCGTTGTGTTCGGCGGATGCCTCAGGGTCGTACGCGACCAGGGCTGCGAGCGCTTCGGGCATCGAGCACGTCGGCACCACGCGAACCTCTTTCTTCGTGAGGCCGTCCACCTGCTGCGCTACGGGAATGATGTTCTTGTTGTTCGGCAAGATCACTACTTGCTGGGCGTTCATGTGCTCAACGGCGTCAAGCAACTCTTGCGTCGACGGGTTCAGCGTCTGGCCGCCGGTCACGACGCCGTGCACGCCGAGGTTGCCGAACAACTCGGCGATGCCGTCGCCGCTCGCAACCGCAACAACAGCGCAGGTGACTTCTGGCAACGCCGCATGAGTCTTGAAGCTCGGTTTGCCCCCGTGGGCGGCGGTGTCGGCACCGCTTGGCGCGCCGATCTGCGCTTCACGCTTCTCGTGCTCTTCCGCCACTTCTTCGAAGAGGTCGGTCACGCGAATCTGGTGCGGTCGACCGCCAAGCGAGATCGGTGCCTCAATCGCCGCACCGATGTCGTTGGTGTGGATGTGGCAGTTGTAGAGGCCTTCGCCGCCGACCACGACGATGGAGTCGCCGACCTCACCCCACTTCTGCATGAACGCCTTCGACTTCGTGTCGTCAATCTCGAGGAGGAACATCACCTCGTAGCGAAGTTCGCTGACGTCGACTTTGTCGTCTCCCTCGCCCCGCTTCATCACCGCGATGAGCTGTTCAGTGTTCGGCCCGGCGATGTTCTCAGGCTCGGGCAGCGGCTCGCCGTCGATGACGTGCAACGCCGAGTCGAGGAAGAGCAAGAAACCTGCGCCCCCAGCGTCGACAACACCGGCATCTTTCAGGACCGGCAGCAACTCGGGCGTCTTTGCCAACGACTCGCGACCGGCTGCACGAGCAACTCGCAACATGGCCGCCAACGTGGCACCGTCGCTCGCTGCGCGCACTGCGGCATCAGCTGACTCACGCACCACTGTGAGGATGGTTCCTTCGATTGGCTTCAGCACCGATTGGTAAGCAGCCGCAGATGCAGCCTTCAGCGCTTCGGCGACTTTCGGCGCGCCCGTCTCGCGCGCCGACTTGAGCGTCGATGCGAGACCACGGAGAATCTGGCTCAAGATCACGCCACTATTGCCGCGCGCTCCCATGAGAGAACCGTGGCTGATGGCGTTGCAGGTCTCTTCAAGTTCGCCCGGGCGCTTGTCGAGCTCGGCGACCACTGCATCAAGCGTGCGCGCCATGTTGGTGCCGGTGTCACCGTCGGGCACCGGATACACGTTGAGCTTGTTGAGGTCGGCCTGATGGCGCTTCAGCGTGTTGCGATACGTCACCAACGTGTGACGCAAGGCATCTGGTCCCAATTGCTCTAGGACGGGCACGAAAAAAGGCTACCTGTGATACTTTGAGGCGTCATGCAAGGCGTCGTCAAGGCGTTCAACCCGGCGACTGGTGATGGCATCATCGTGCGCGACACCGACCTCAGCGAGTACGAACTCGCTCCACATGCGCTCGAGGGTTCGATCTTCCGCATGCTGCGCCAAGGACAACGAGTCAATTTCACCGTCGACGCTGCTGGCCGAGCGTCACAACTGCGCATCGGATCCGAAAGGGACATGGGCACACCGGGTCACTGACTCGCGCGAGGTGAAAACAGCATGGTGACGACGGCCCGCACTGCCAACGACCGACTCCACAAGTGGGTCGACGAGTGGGTGAAGGTGCTGCAACCGAATGCCGTCTACTGGTGCGACGGCTCGCAGGATGAATATGACCGGCTGTGCGGAGAGCTCGTCGCGTCGGGAACATTCACCAAACTCGATGACGAGAAGCGCCCGAACTCGTACTGGGCACATAGCGACCCAGGCGACGTCGCACGGGTCGAAGACCGCACGTTCATCTGCTCTGAACGACAAATCGATGCCGGCCCGAACAACAACTGGCGTGCGCCGGCAGAGATGCGCAAAGAACTCACGGCGCTCTACACCGGCGCGATGCGCGGCCGAACGATGTACGTCGTGCCCTTCAGCATGGGGCCGCTCGGGTCGAACATCGCGCACATCGGCGTGCAGTTGACCGACTCTGCGTACGTCGCAGTGAGCATGCGCATCATGACTCGCATGGGCCAGGGCGCGCTCGACGTGCTCGGCAACGGTGACTGGGTGCCGTGCGTGCACTCCGTCGGCGCACCGCTCACACCCGGACAAAAAGACGTCGCGTGGCCGTGCAACCCCGACAACAAGTACATCGTCCACTTCCCCGAGACCCGCGAGATTTGGTCGTACGGCTCTGGCTACGGCGGCAACGCACTCTTGGGTAAGAAGTGTTTCGCTCTCCGCATCGCTTCAGTGATGGCGCGCGACGATGGCTGGCTTGCTGAGCACATGTTGATCATGAAACTGACGAACCCGGCCGGCGAAGTGAAGTACATCGCAGGCGCATTCCCGTCGGCGTGCGGCAAGACGAACCTCGCGATGCTCGTGCCGACCGTGAAGGGTTGGAAGGTCGAGACCATCGGCGACGACATTTGCTGGATGAAATTCGGTGATGATGGGCGTCTCTATGCGATCAACCCAGAGGCTGGCTTCTTTGGTGTCGCGCCGAACACGGGCTGGAAGACGAACCCGAACGCGATGGCGACGCTGCATGCGAACTGCCTCTTTACCAACACCGCAATGACCGCAGAGGGCGACGTGTGGTGGGAAGGCATGACCGACGAGCCGCCGGCGCGGGCCACTGACTGGAAGAACAACACCTGGACCCCTGAGAGCACCTCGCCCGCTGCGCACCCGAATGCCCGCTTCACCGCTCCTGCTTCGCAGTGCCCCGCGATTGCTCCGGAATGGCAAGACCCCAAGGGCGTACCAATCTCGGCGATTCTCTTTGGCGGTCGGCGTCGCACCACTGTGCCGCTCGTGACTGAGTCGTTCGATTGGAATCACGGCGTGTTCCTCGGATCGATCATGGCGAGCGAGACGACGGCAGCTGCCGGCGGTGCGGTTGGCAAGCTGCGCTTCGACCCGATGGCGATGTTGCCATTCTGCGGCTACAACATGGGCGACTACTTCGCCCACTGGTTACGCATCGGCAAGAAGTCAGATGCGAGCAAGCTGCCGAAGATTTTCTTCGTCAACTGGTTCCGCCGCAGCGAGGACGGCAAGTTCTTGTGGCCGGGCTTCGGCGAGAACTCGCGTGTCTTGAAGTGGGTATTCGAGCGAGTCGACGGCAAGGCAGATGCGCGGCGCACGCCGATCGGCCTCCTGCCGCCCGCCAACGCGATCGACACCACGGCACTCGACGTGCCGCAGAGCGACCTCGAAGAAATCCTCTCTGTCGACGTCGCAGGGTGGAGCGACGCGATCGAGCAAATCAAAGAGCACTACGCGTCGTTCGACGGGCACGTGCCGGCAGAATTGCACGCCGCGCTCGGCACGCTCGAGCGCGAACTCGCCGCCTGAACCGCTGCAGACAGGCAACGATTCACAATTCTGAAGTGCGCCGTGTGTCTGCGGTGCGTCGTGTCTGAGCGCAACCTCGCGTTACAGCGCAAACTCAGGCTTCAGCCTTTGCCGACGAGCATCGCCCTGATGCCAAGCCCCATGATGAAGAGGCCGCCGAAGCCGTACAACAAGTAGACCTTTGACTTCAATTGCGCGCGATATGAGTAAATGATCGCAATTGCGATGATGCCGACGAATCCGTAGAACGCATGGAACTGCGGGAACATCTGGTTCTCAACGTTCACCATCGCGACACCCAGCGCGACCTGCACGAACATGGTGAGTTGCGCAAGCGTCGTGAACCACCACATCGCCCGCATCCGCAGCGAAGGCACCTTGTGCGCCCCGAGCGCCCACAGGCCAGCGAGTGCGTTGCCGATGATGACCACCCACGCAAAACCGTTGTGAAGTTCGGTGAGCGTTGAGGCAATGACTGGCGACATCACCCGACGAATCTACTGAATGAGCGTGCGGTTACCCGCGCTATCGAATGAGCGTGTCGGCCTCGGCGCCACCCTCCACAAGCGACAACGTTCCGTCGTGCGCTACGTCGATGACGGTGATGGACGCGTTGTCGACGCTGCGTATGTCGAGTCTGTCGTCGCTGAGCGCTGCGCCGATCAGCGCGTTGATAGCCACGAAGTGAGAGAACGCAACTGTCTCGGTGCGTATGTCGCGCGCCCACGCCACGAGGGTCTCTCGAAAGTCGCCGTACGTGACACCGTCACGAGCGGCGAGCTCAGACCACGTACCCTGCATCGCCCGCCTCAACCAGGTGACTCGGTCACCCATCTCCACACCGACTGGCGAAGGAATCTCCGCGATGCGCGGCTCGACGACTGCAGACATGCCAGTAACCGTCTCGAACGCCGCCGCAGTCTGCCGACACCGCAGCAGCGGGCTCGTCACTGCATTCACGTCGGCCACGCTCCATTTCGCTTCTTGCAGTCGAACGGAGAGTTTCGATGCAGTCGCAGCAGCCTGCTCACGACCGAGGTCGTCGAGCGGCGGGTCCACTGCAGTATCCCAACCCGCGGAGGCGCGACCGTGGCGCACGAGATACAACCTCGCCATGTGCCTACCGCCCGCAACCTTCGACGATCGTCACCGCGCTAGTCCAGCAGCGTCGTGCGTCGCGACGGCGCGGGCTCACCGACCTTGATGAACCACTCGGTGCCGAACGCCCGAAGAAACGAGTCTTCTGACATCTCGGTAGCAAAGCCGGTGTCGTTCGCCTGGCTTGCGTGGCTGGCAATCGCACGACGCTTGGCATCGGCATGCTGCGAGACATCGATGTGGTGAGTGATGTTCGTCTCTGGTTCGCCCATCGGGTTGCCGTCGTCGGCAGGTTCGCGAGGGTCGAAGTCGTTGTCTCCACCGTTGTTCTTCGACCATTCGAAGGCGGCCACATAAAAGTCACGGTTGAGCGTGACCTCGAAGAAATCGTCAACACGCGACAGTTCGCGCACGCGACGGGCCACTTTGTGCACGTGAACGTGGTCGGGATGGCCGTAGTTGCCGTGCCAGTCGTAACCGACCAGCACGAGACGATCAGCATCGCGTCGCTCTTCATCGACGATCCGAGCGAGTCGCGCGGCAGCTTCGTCGACTTCGGAGCGGATGAAGGCCCCGGGCTCGTTGTTCTGCGGCCAGCCGGTCATGCCGCTGTCGACGTAACCGAGCCATTCATGGCGCGACACGCCAAGCACGGCGGCGGCTTTCGCAAGTTCTTCGCGACGACGCTCGAGCAGTTGCTCCGGGGTCGTGATTCCCTCGGGCTTCTCGCCGTGGCGACCGTCGGTGGCGGTGACGAGCACGAGCCGATGACCTGCCGAGGAGTATTTCGCGATGGTGCCGCCGCTGATGAGGCACTCGTCGTCGGGGTGCGCGTGCAGAAAGACGATCGTCGCCATTCAGCCCTACGCCTGTCTTGCTGCGCCCGAAGCGAGCAATGCGTCGATTCGAGCGGCGTCGACTCCCCACTCAGCGAGCACGGCCCGCGTGTGCTGCCCAGCATGTGCTGGTGCTTGCGGAACTGCCGTCGCCGAACGCGAGAATCTCGGTGCCGGCGCAGGCTGCGTGACTCCGGCGACGTCGATGAACGTGTGTCGCTCGCGATTGTGTGGGTGCTGCGCTGCTTCGCTCATTCGAAGCACCGGCGCGTAACACACGTCGGTTCCTTCCATGATCTCGTTCCACTGGACACGTGTCTTGGTGCGGAACACCGCCGCAAGTTTCGTCTTCAACGTCGGCCACTTCGAGCGGTCCATTTGTGCGGCGAGTTCGGCGTCGCTGGCGAGACCGGTCTTTTCCAACAGCAAGGCGTAGAACTGCGGTTCGATCGAACCAATTGACACCCATTCGCCGTCAGCGCACTCGAACACATCGTAAAAGTGTGCGCCAGTGTCGAGCAAGTTGGTACCGCGTGCATGTTCATCAAACATGCCGATGTTCTTGAAAGCCCAGAACATGCTCATCAACACCGCAGAGCCATCGACCATAGCGGCGTCAACCACTTGACCCTTGCCCGAACGCTGCGACTCGAGAAGTGCGCAGACCACGCCGTACGCGAGCAGCATTCCCCCGCCGCCGAAGTCGCCGACCATGTTGAGTGGTGGCGTCGGTGCCTCGCCCGCGCGACCGAAATGCGCAAGCGCTCCAGCGAGCGCGATGTAGTTGATGTCGTGGCCCGCGGCATTCGCATACGGTCCGCTCTGACCCCAACCCGTCATTCGACCAAAGACGAGTCGCGGGTTGCGCGCGAGACACTGCTCTGGTCCGACACCGAGGCGCTCCATCACACCCGGACGGAAGCCTTCGATGAGAGCGTCAGCGCGCTCGACGAGTTGCAGCAGCGTCGCCGCGCCATCGGGGTGCTTGAGATCGAGTGCGACGTTTCTTCGGCCTCGCAGCAGCACGTCCCAATGTGCTCCGCTGGCACCTTCGCGCACCGACTGAGCACGCTCGACACGAACGACCTCTGCCCCCATGTCGGCGAGCATCATCGCTGCGAACGGCCCCGGGCCGATGCCGGCAATCTCGACGATGCGCACTCCGTCGAGTGGGCCAGCCATGCCGACCTACTTCTTTGCGACGAAGTTGGCGATCGTGTCGACGATCTGCGGCCACAGCGGCTGCGGAACGTCGTGGCCCATGTCTTCGACCATCACCAGTCGCGAGCCCGGGATGATCTCTGCGGTGCGACGTGCGGCGACTGGGGAAATCAACGTGTCATCGGTTCCGTGCAAGACGAGCGTGGGTGCCTTCAGCGCGGCGAGCGCCTCGGTTCGACGACCACTTGCGTAGATCGCAGCAAGTTGGCGCGGCGAACCTTGCGGATAGAACGAGCGGTCGAAGTCGCGAGCAGCGTTCTTTCGTGAGAGGTCGTCGCTTCGATACTTCTTCGACTGAAAGGCCTGGTACGTGAGCGAGTGCTCAATGAAGCCGGCGCGATCTGACGGTGGAATCGCCATGAGTGCCGTCATCGCCTCAGGCGTCGACTGCATGGTCTCGGGCTCGCCAGGCATCGACATCACGGAGATCAGCGAAGCGGTGCGATCAGGATGCTCGATGGCAAACACTTGCGCGATCATGCCGCCCATCGATGCGCCCATGATGTGCGCCTTCTTGATGCCGAGGTGGTCGAGCAAGCCGCGGGCATCGTTGGCCATGTCAGACAGCGTGTACGGCACCGGTGGCATCGGCTGCTCGAGCAGTGCTGCAGCGATCACCTTGTCGGCATCAACCGCCACTCCGTCGAGCTTCGTCGAGAGCCCGCAGTCGCGATTGTCGAAACGAATGACGAAGAGACCGCGGTCGGCGAGCATCTGCACGAACGCTTCGTCCCACGCCACCATCTGCGCACCGAAGCCCATGATGAGCAACAGAGCCGGGTCGCTTGGCTTGCCAAACGTGTCGTACTCGATTTCAATCGGAAGGGTTTCCCACTTGTTGACTACTGCGCTCGGCATGCTTTCACGGTAGCGTTTCGCCGTGTCGCGGGTAGCGCGCGCGCCTGGTCGCGTCAATCTCATCGGTGATCACACCGACTACACGGGTGGTCTCGTTTTCCCGATGGCAATTGATCGCGCCACGACCATCGTCTTCGATGCCGAAACGGCCACGCCCATGCGAGATGGGTCTGCCGACGACCTGCGCGGCGTAACGCTCACAAGCGACAACTTCGACGGCGTCGTGTCGTTCACCTTGCCCGTCAACTCCCCTGAGAAGGTGACCCCATCGTGGGGACGTTACGTCGCAGGCGTCGCCGCTGCCATGGCTGAGCGCGGCATGACACCGCGCGGTTTCTCGGGCCGAGTCTCGACTGATGTTCCCATCGGTGGTGGTTTGTCGTCGAGTGCCGCACTCGAAGTAGCTGCAGCTCTCGCATTCGGTATTGACGCCGATTCGTCGACGATCGCCGCCGTGTGCCGCCGCGCCGAACATCTTGCGACGAGCGTGCCGTGCGGAATCATGGATCAACTCACCTCGGTGGCGGGGGTACGCGACCATGCGTTGCTTATCGACTGCCACACACTCGACGTCACGCCGATACGCCTGCCCGACTCTCTCGCCGTCTGGGTGGTGGAGATCTCGACGCGCACGCTTGACGGCAGCGAGTACCCGGCGAGAGTCGCTCAGTGTGCAGCAGCAGAGCGAGAAATTGGACCACTGCGCTCCGCCGATGATGCTGCGGTCGATCGCATCAACGACCCACTCGTACGCTCACGCGCGCGGCACGTCGTCGGTGAGAATCAGCGAGTGCGCGACTTTGCAGCCGCCCTCTCTGCGGGTGACGCGAGAGAAGCTGGTCGTCTCATGTATGCGAGCCACTTCAGCCTGAGCCGAGACTTCGAGACCTCCACCAAGAAAATGGACGACGCAGTCGACGCGTATTCCCGCGTGCCGGGTGTGCACGGTGTACGAATGACAGGCGGAGGATTCGGCGGCTGCATCGTTGTGCTCGCTGACGATGACGCAGAACTCTCGGCGCCGTTGTGTGCCGAATTCGGCGGCATTCGCGTGCGTGCAGCCGACGGCGCGTCGCTCTCCAGCATCGCCTGAACGGCGCGCGATGGTCTGCACTACGCATCCCGGTACACCGCTGTCGTAGCCTGCCAGCCGTGAAGCCGGAGACGTTGCTCGCCGAACTCGACGACGACCAACGACGAGCCGTCACGTGCGCTCCGACCGCCACCATCGTCCACGCAGGTGCGGGCTCGGGCAAGACTCGCGTGCTCACTCATCGAATTGCGTGGCGCATCGCGCAAGGCGACGTCGATCCGTCACGCGTGCTTGCCATCACATTCACTCGTGAGGCTGCGGCCGAGATGCGTCGACGGCTTCGCGCGCTCGGTGTCACACGGCACGACCGCCCTGGCGACGTCGACCAACCCACTATCGGCACATTTCATGCTGTTGCGCTCGCATTGCTGCGTCGCAGAGCCAGCGACACTTCGGCGGTCGTACCGAACATCGTCGGCAACCGCGTCACGCTGCTCAACCAAGCCGTCGGAGAAGACTCGCTCGGCCGCAACGCTCAGGCGGTGCTTGCAGAAATCGATTGGGCACACGCCCGCACCATCAGCCCCGATCGCTACGCGCAGGAGGTGCAGCGTCTTCATCGCTCGACGACGGTCGATCCGCGGCGTGTGGCTGATGCGTACGTGGCGTATGAACAGCTGAAGGCAAAGCGCGGGCTTGCCGACCTCGACGATCTCATCAAACTTGCCACCCGCACGCTCAACGATCGTTCCGACTTTGCAAGCGCGACAAGGTTTCGCTTCAGGCATCTTTTCGTCGACGAGGCACAAGACATGAACCCGCTGCAATACGCGTTCTTCGAAGCGTTGCGCGGAGACCGCGACGACGTCTTCATCGTGGGCGATCCGCTGCAAGCCATCTACGGCTGGAACGGCGCCGACCCGGCACTGTTTCGCAGCTTGCCTGACGCGCTCAACCAGCCGACGGTGCTCGCCCTCCCGAGCAACTATCGGTGTACGCCCGAGGTGCTCGAGATCGCTCGGCACGTAGTGGCAAGTTCAGCGGCAGTCAACGACCAGGCGCGCGAGCTGCGATCTCGTCGCAGCAGCGGCCTGCCCGTCGAGTTCATCGAGGTCGATGACGACATCGACGAGGTTGCCGTCGCACGTCGCGTCGTCGAGCAACACGTTCGCTCCGGCATCGAGCCTTCCGTCGCCGTGCTCGCGCGCACGCACCAACTTCTCGAGCCCGTCAAGTCGTCACTGACGTCAGCCGGGATCCCAGTCGCATCTCGTCGTGCGAGCACGATGCGTGCCAACGCCATCGACGAAGTAGCAGAGTGCCGCACGAGGCACGACCTCACCGTGTGGGCGGCAGACGTCATCGTCGAGTCAACCGACGAAGACGAACGCATCGTCGCCGAACAGCTACAGGCCTACCTGCGCAGCAGCACTCAAGGAGTCGTCGACGGGCGCAGTGCGGCGGCGTATCTGCGTGCCAGCCACAGCACCCCAGAGCGTTACGGTGTCGAGCTTCTCACGTTCCACGCCGCTAAAGGTCGTGAGTTCTCAACAGTCGTCATCATTGGCGCCGAGCGGGGGCTGCTCCCCCATGCGTCGGCGACAAGCGACGCCCAATTGAGCGAAGAAGCCCGACTTGCGTATGTCGCTTGTACTCGAGCGGCCGATCGGCTCGTCATCACGCGAGCACGACGACGCAACAACCGTGTTACCACTCTGAGCCCCTACTTCACCGATCTTCCACCGAGTGTGCGTCATCGTTCGCAATCGTTGCCCGACGCACCGCCAGCCAAGCTGCCTCGTTTGTCGACGCCCGCAGACCCTCGCGTCACCGCCGACAAAGATCTGAAGCGTCGTCTGCGCGTCGTGCGCGACGTGATTGCCCGGGCAAACTTCTCGCTGCCCGAGGCCGTATTGAGCGACGCAGAGATCTCGAGAATCGTTGCAGAGAAGCCGAGCGACCTCGAACAACTTTCGAAGATTCTCGGCCCATTGACGGCCAGTCGGCTCGGCCCAGCAATCCTTCGTGAAATGAGCGAGCCGGCATGACGATGTGGAACGTGCTTTGGTGATTGACCACGACCCTTCCACCCCGATTCGCGACGTGCGCTTCGCGGTGGTCGACACGGAGACGACCGGCCTCTCCACCGATGACGACCGTGTCCTGCAGATTGGCGTCGTCGTGGCACGTGGCGACGGCAGCGTTGAACACCAATTCGTCACCTATCTCAAACGGCTCACCTGGGGCTTCGGTCATGTCGGCGCATTCCACGTGCACGGCATCACGCGGCGTCAGTTGCGAAGAGGCATGAAGCCCGTCGAAGCGCTCGAGATGATGAACGTGCTCATTGACGGTTGCGTATTCACTGCACACAACGCCAAGTTTGACCTGGGTTTCTTGCGCTCTGACTCCGTACGACTCGAGGTGCCGCTCAAAGTGACCGGGCCTCTGTGCACGCTCACCCTCTCGCGACGACTCGACCCTGAACGCACCATGTCGCACAAATTGCGCGACGTTGCGGCACGCTACGGCAAATCAACCGACCGACCACACGACGCGCTCGCAGACGCGTTGCTCACGGCGGCGGTGCTGCCGTCACTGCTTGCAGCACACCGCGTGAATACCTACGGTGACCTCGCCTCGCACTTCGGCTGATCGTTGTCCGGTGCGCCGCACCGATTGCTGCACCTACGACTTGCGCTAGCGGTACTTCGCGCGCACTGCGGCAGCGGTCGCTGCCGTGAGGCCCTGATATTTGGCAGGTGACACGACAGTTGCGTTGCGGCCGCCACGCAGCAGCAATCGCGACAACCAATGTTCGGTGGTGATGCGCAACGTGACGTCGATCGAGCCGTCGCGATTCTTCGTGCGCGACACCGTCGGATACGCCTCGGCGATCCACGAAGCGTCGTCACGCACGCGCAAGGTGACGGTCTCGAGGCTGTCACCGAACCAGTCGCGGTCGGCTTCGCTCTCCGCGCGACGAGCAACGTCGGCCTGGTCATACACCTTGCCCGTTCGGTCAATCGATTGGATGCGGTCGACACGAAAGTTGCGCATCGCCCCTGACTTCTCGTCGTCGGCGAGCACGTACCAGTGGCCGCGCTCGCTGAAGATCTTGCCTACTCGGATGGTTCGATTCGAGGTCTCCGAGCGAGACGGGTTGAAGTACGCGATGCGCAATTCGAGCGACTCCCGCTGCGCGTGCTGCAGTTCTTCGAGCAGCGGGTCTTTTGGTAGGTCGATCATCACGGCAGTTTCGTCGGGGTCTGGGGCCAGTCGCTTCAGCTTGGTGACTGCCGCGGTGAGTGCGCTGCGCGAGGTGGCACCAGGCAAGCGTTGGGCGGCCTCGACCATTGCAATGATCGCGTACATCTCGGCGCTCGTGAGTCGAAGCGGACGGGAGAAGAGCTTCGGAATCTCCGCGACCACCCATCCATCATCAATGAACACGTCGACGAGCGCGTCGGGCGTATATGGCGGCACACCGCACACGGCTGCCATCTGCAAGTCAGCGACGAGATCTTCTTCGCTCATGCGGAACTGCTGTGCGACGGTGCTCAGCCGAACTCGCTTGCGCTTCATCAACCACGGAAGGATGATGAGCAGCCCTGCCACGCGATCTGACGCACTGCGCGGGCCGCGACGACGAGGAGCGCCAGCCTTGCGCTTGGCCGCGGACTTGCCCGAGGCACGAGTTGATGTCGTGCGAGTCGATGCCGTGCGCTTGGTTGCGGTGCGCCCGGCGACTCGCTTCGCGGCGGCACGCTTAGCACCGACTCGCCGCGATGCGGTTTTTGCTGCGGCACGCTTCTTTGCCATCACGCACCCTCCGTGAGCTCGTCGAGCCAACGAACCACGTTGTCGCGAACCTCTTGGGGCTCGAGCACGACGGCTTTGTCCATCATCGCGAACAACCAGAGACGAAACGCGTAGTTGTTGCTGCACGGCACTTCGAATACCGCCGAGCCATCTGGATTCTCGCGAACCACCGCTTCACGACCAAACTCCCGAGTCACGTTGCGCACCAGGGTGGAATCAACCAGCACCTTCGCAGTCGGGTGCTCATAATCACCGGCCGCCATCATCTGTCGGTCGGTCGGCACTGCCTTGGCAATGTTGAGACCCTTTGGCATCGTGTACGACTTGGGCTTGCCCACCTCGACGTCACCTTCGATGCGGTCGACACGAAACACGCGCTGCGCCTTTCGCAGGTGATCGAAGCCGACCAGGTACCAGAAGCCTTTGCGGGCGAGCATGCCGTAGGCGTCGACGACGCGTTCGTCTCCCTTGTAGACAAACGTAAGCGGTGCGCGCTTGGCGATGGCGTCGAGAATCACGTCGAGGTACGGATCAGAGAAGCCGATCGTGACGCGCGGGCCGATACTCGGCTTCACACGCTCGGCACCGAGCTTCCACAACGCGACTTCGCTCTCGCTGGTTGCGAGGCGAACCGTGGCTGCCGCGATCTGCAGGGCCTCGACTTCTGCCGGCGTGAAGTTTGCGTCGGAGAGCTCGTAGTTGTTGCGGGTCACTTTGTACGCCGTCTCGCCCGCCTGGTCACCGCCGAGCACCACCGTCTCGATGGGGATGCCGAGATCGCGCAAGTCGCTCTTGTCGCGCTCGAATTGCGCACGCGACGCCTGCTCATTGTCGCTGTACTGACCGCGCAGCTCTTGGCGAATCTGTCGCAGCGTGATCGGCTGCGAGCGCACTGACAGCAACGCCAGCAGATTGAGCATGCGCTCTGCGGCGTTTACCTTCTTCGGCACTGGATTTTTGAGTGTAGTCATCGAGGGTTGCGCCACCGACGATGTTGCGCAATCAATGAAGACGTCGAAGAGTCAGCCTTCGAGTCGGGTGTGCCGTTGATGCCCGCGGCGACCTTGGCAGCGAGTTGCTTGCCGAGTTCGACCCCCCACTGGTCGAAACTGTTGAGACCGAACATGGCTCCTTGTACGAACGTTGAGTGCTCAAATGTGGCAATCAGCGCCCCGATGGCCCGAGGGGTGAGTCGCGAGAAGAGCAACGTGGTGCTCGGGCGGTTGCCGGGCGTGGCGCGGTGTGCACGCAGGGTCGCGTCTCCCCCGACTTCTTCTTGTGTGACGCCGAAGGCAAGAGCCTGGCTCTGGGCGATCATGTTGGCCACCAACGTGTCGTGATCGGCGTCAGAGGTGCCGAGAGATGCACTGTGCCCGACGAACTCGCACGGCACTGTCTGCGTGCCCTGGTGCAGCATTTGAAAGAAGGCGTGCTGGGCGTTGGTGCCCGCACCACCCCAGACCACCGGGCTGCTCACGGGAAGAGCGCTGCCTTTGCGATCGACAGCCTTGCCGTTGCTCTCCATGATCAACTGCTGCAGGTACGAAGGCAACATGGCAAGCGACGTCGAGTACGGCACGACGGCGACGGTCGCGTGACCGAGCACCGCCGAGTTCCACCACCAGACGAGGCCGTGTAAGAGCGGCACGTTGTCGAGCGGTGCCGCCGACACGAAGTGCTCGTCGACAAGTCGCATGCCGTCGCGAATTTCTTCGAATACCTCAACACCGAAGCTGAGCGCGACCGACAGTGACACTGCCGACGAGACGGAATATCGGCCGCCGATGCTCTCGGGCATCGTGAGTACGCGTCCGACCGGCAGTCCGCTCGCTGCCACGCGATCTGGCTGCGAGGTAACGGCGATGATGTGCTGTCGCGGGTCGGTGACCCGGCCCGAAGCAAGCCACTGCGCTGCACGACGAGCATTGGCGAGCGTCTCGCTTGTGCCGAACGACTTCGAGCAGACGACGAAGACGGTTGAACGGGCGTCGAGCCCAGCGATTGCTCGGTCAAGATCGACGGGGTCAACGTTCGATGCGAAACGCACTTCGCGTATCGGAGTGCGCATCGACACCAGTGAGTCGCACAACAACGCTGGACCGAGGTCGCTTCCGCCAATGCCGAGGTTCACCACGTGGGTAATGGCAGCGGGCATCGCGGCGACTGTCTCGCGAATCTCTCTGCGGCTGCGGTCGGCTTCTGCGCGCAATGCTGACGGTGCAGTGGCGTCGCTTGATGATCGCATCGCAACATGTGTGACGGCCCGATGTTCGGTCTCGTTGATCGGGGCACCAGCGATCATCTTGACCAGCAGTTCGAAAACACCTTTCTCGCGAGCGGCTTCGACCAACGCCTCGAGCGCCCGCGCATTGATGGCCTGCTTAGAAAAGTCGACAAGCAGCTCACAGTCGCCGAGTGTGAGTGTGCGCGAGAGCCTCTTGGCGCGGTCAGGGTCTACAGCAAACAACTCGCGCAACGAGGTTGTGCTCAACGATTTGGCGAGCGATGCGAGGTGGGTTGGCACGCTGCCAGCGCCGCTCATTACCTTCCTCATTCTACTCCTGTGATTAGTGTCGAACTTCGGCATGAACGGCGATGTACGGCGCGATTCGCGTGACGGAATCGCCAGCGGTCTCGGCGCCTACCTGTTGTGGGGCGCACTGACCGCCTACTGGAAACTGCTCGATGAATTCGATGCGTTCGACCTGATTGGTTGGCGCATCGTCACCGCGATGATTCTGCTCTTGGTGCTCGTCGCCGCCCAGAAGCGGCTTCGCGTAGTTGCAGGGGCGCTGCGCGACACCAGACTCCTCTCACGGATCATCTCTGCCGCGGTCTTGTTGGTTGTGAACTGGACGCTCTATGTGTGGGCGGTGGTCAATGAGCATGTCATCGAGACAGCACTCGGTTACTTCATCGCCCCGCTCTTCACCGCGATGATCGGGGTGTTCGTGCTTCGCGAACCGCTTCGCCTGTTGCAGAAGATCGCCCTCGGCTTCGCACTTGCATCGGTGATCGTGCTGACCGTGGCGTACGGTCGCCCGCCAGTCGTCGCGCTGGCGATTGCTGCGTCGTGGGCCTTCTATGGGTTGCTCAAGAAACAAGTGCCGTTGCGGCCCGTCGACAGCCTCACCGCAGAAACGAC
>RFOJ01000040.1 GCA_009926705.1 Acidimicrobiia bacterium | reverse complement strand
TTCGGTGCCGCGACCGGCGCCGGCGGCGACTGCTACTTCGAAGCCGAAGTGGTGGAGTCGGCTTTTTCGCTGAGAAGTTGACGCACGTCGAGAAGTAAGTCAGCTACTTCCGTCGTCGTGACCAGCTGGCGCTGTCCGATCTCGGCGAGCGCCTTGTCGATGACCTCAATTGCTTCGGCCAGTACGACCACGTCGTGAGATGCGTTGCGCTGAATCGTCTCGGTCACTGCAACTTCCTTCCGCTTTGTCCTTGCCGCGAGAGGCTACTCCCGGCTTCTTCCACTCTGTCGGATACGCACGCTCGGCATAACATCGTGCTGTGAAGTTTGTCGGTTCGGTCGCCGTGGTGACTGGTGCGGCCGGCGGTATCGGTTCCGCACTTGGTGAACGATTTCACGACGCCGGAGCCACCGTGGTGCTGAGCGACCGCCCGGGCACGAATGTGTCTGCGCTCGCCGCCAAACTCAACGCACGGCGCAGTGGGTCAGCTTTTGCCGTCGAGGCAGACGTCTCCCGTGAAGAAGAAAACGCGCGACTCGTGAGCGAGGCTCGACGTCTCGCAGGACGTATTGACTTGTTCTTCGCCAACGCCGGAGTTGCCATGGGCAGCGACCTGTCGGCGAGCGAAGCCGAGTGGAACACCTCTTTCGACGTCAACGTGCACGCGCACCGCTGGGCGGCGAAATACCTGATGCCCGATTGGCTCGCGTCAGGCAAGGGATACTTCGCCGTCACCGCCAGCGCCGCTGGCGTGCTTGCGCAGATCGGGTCGGCGCCTTACTCCGTCACGAAACACGCTGCCGTCGCTTTCGCCGAGTGGCTCTCGATCACCTACGGATCGCGCGGCATCTCGGTGAGTTGCCTGTGCCCGCAGGGCGTGAATACGGCGATGCTGCGCACCGGCGACCGGCCCGACGCGCCGCCGAACGAGACCAACGTCGTGCGAGCAGTGGGCGCCGTGCTCGAGCCGTCGCAAGTCGCCGACTTCACGCACGATGCACTCGTTGAAGAGCGCTTCTTCATTCTTCCGCACCCCGAGGTGGCCGAATACATGAAGGTGAAAGCCGCCGAGCATGCGCGCTGGATGGGCGGCATGCGCAAGCTGCAACGCCGGGTACTCGGCGTCTAGCGCGAACGCGACTACAGGTTCTTCGTCGCCGCAGCGAGTTCGCGCCACTGGCGCATCGGTAGCGCCATCGGGTCGGCATCCAGCACTTGGATGCTGACGTGCGACGCCCCGGCGTCGAAGTGCGACTTCACGCGCGCAACCGCCTGGTCAAGCGTTCCCCATGCGACGATGGCGTCAACCATCCGGTCGCTCGGAGGCTTAGTTGCATCTCCGATGTCGTCGTCTGAATAACCGAGCCGACGAAGGTTGTTGGCGTAATTCGGCAGCCGAATGTACGTCGCCATGAATTTGCGCGCTACTTCGCGCGCCTTTACCGGGTCGGTCTCGAGCAGTACCGCCTGTTCGGGTGCGAGCAGCGGACCATCGCCGAGCACTTGTCGCGCCATGTGCGTGTGTTCGGGCGGCACGAAGTACGGGTGAGCACCTAGACCGCGTTCAGCAGACAGTGCGAGCATTCGCGGTCCGAGCGCTGCGAGCACTCGTCGCGGCGTTGTGGTCGGTGGTGCTGCCGCGAAGATTCCCTTATCCATCTGATCGAGGTACGTCACCATCGTCGAGTACGGCTTGTCGTAGCTGCTCTTGTGCAGCTTGGTCGCCATGTGTTCGTGGCTTGCTCCGATGCCGAGCGTGAACCGCTCGCCGAATGCTTCGGTGAGCGTCTTTAACCCCGCTTGCATCGTGATTGCCGACCGCGCGTACATCGACGCGATACCAGTGGCAATTCCGATTCGCTTGGTGCCCGACAACAACAACGCACACGATGCGAACGGTTCTCTGCCCACGGCTTCTGGCACCCAGATGCATCCATACCCGAGCTCTTCGAGCTCCTGCGCTGCTTCTTGCGACTTACGCATCGGCTGCAAGTCGAGCGCAAATGTCCACACTCCGACCCGACCGAGACCGAACGTATTGGGTGTGCCACCAGCCATGACTCCACCGTAGTTGTGCGACTCGCCCAGGTTCCGCGACGCCGACGTCGAAGCACAGAAGCACTGTCGAGGCACACAGAAGAACGAAGATCGAGATGAAGCGCACCCGAGGCACCCCCATCGTTCTTGCCGTTGCGGCATCGTTGACATTCGGCACCGCATGCCGCGAACCCGCCCCGACTCAGGTGCTGCGAGAGCATGCCGAGGTGGTGGAGGTCGTTGACGGCGACACCATCAAGCTCGATTTCGCTGGCGTACGTCAGCAGGTGCGACTCATCGGCGTGAACACACCCGAGACCAAGCACCCCACCAAAGGGGTTGAGTGCTTCGGGCCGCAGGCATCGGCGTTTCTCACCCACTGGTTAAAGCCGGGCACTCGCGTAAGGGTGGAGCGCGATACTGAAGCGCGCGACACCTATCGCCGGCTGTTGCTCTACGTCTTCGTCGCCACGCCAGCAGGCGAACGATTCGTGAACCTCGAGTTGGTCGCGCGCGGCTTTGCCACCGCGCTCTCGATCGAGCCGAATACGAAGTATCAAGAGATGTTCGTCGAAGCAGCATTCGACGCACAACGCCACTCGCGAGGCCTGTGGGGTGCCTGCCCGTAAGTAGCGTCACATACATGGCGTCACGCGCTTCGTCGTCGCTCAACGACGCACTCGGTCACCCCGACGACGCCCGACTCGTCATCTTGAGTTGCGACGACCTCGGCGCATTTCACGCGTCAAACGTCGGTGTGCTGCGGGCACTCCACGACGGTGCAGCGACGTGCGCATCGCTCATGGTCCCCGCACCCTGGTCGCGACACGCCGTTGCCAACCTTCGTCCTGGTGACGACATCGGGGTGCATCTCACGCTCGTGTCAGAGCACTCCAACTATCGCTGGGGCCCCCTCACCTATGCACCATCACTGCAGTCGGGTGACGGCGGGTTTCCGAGCACGCTCGACGACCTGTGGGAACACGCCGACCGCGACGAAGTGTTGCGGGAATGCCGCGCTCAGATCGATCGCGCCCTGATGTGGGGCGTCAACGTCACGCACTTGGCACCGCACCTCACTGCCATCACGTTACGACCGGAGTTCTTCGACGTCTATCTCGAACTGGCGGTCGAATACCGACTGCCGATCCGCCTGCCTTCATCGGTGTCGAGTAGCGACGCCGGTTTCGACTTCCGCGGTCTCGCCCGCGACGAAGGCGTCTTCTTCCCCGACCACTTCGACCACGACTGGTCATCGGGAAGCCGCAGTCGCGTGCTGACTGCGCTGCAGAATCTGCGCCCTGGCGTGACCGAAATTCATGTTCAGCCGGTGATCGACTCACCAGAGGTGCGTGCCATCGGTGAAGCATGTGACGGGTGGGTCGACGATCTCTCTCTGGCTACGAGCGATGAATTGCGCGAAGCTCTGCGACGAGCCGGCGCGGTGATGATCGGCTATCGCGACGTCAGGGACGCGATGCGAGCCGCGCAAGCACGCGGCTGACTTCTTTCGATCGCAAGAGTTCGAACAGTTCGCCGCTACTCCCGACTGCCTTCAGTTTGCCTTGCATGTAGAGGCTCGTCGGGTCGCCAGCGGCATCGGCTGCCGAAACCGTGATGACGAGTGCCGCGTCGTCCGGGCCCTCAACGACTTCGTCTTTCTTGCCGAAGACCACTCGGTACTGCACCGAACTCATCGTCGCGCAGCCGACCTGATGCCGGCGAACATGTCATCTTCCAGTTGGCCGTCGCGATGCATGACAGGTACGAGCGATCGAGCAAGCACCCAATCTTCGTACGGGTACACCTCCGCCAGTTCTTCGTCGCTCAGTCCGAACCAGAACGGCTCACGTTCGTCGACTTGTGTCTTGTGTGCACGCAACGCACCCGAGCGCGCCCAGAGGAAGTCGCCGATGTTCAATCGAGTCGTGATGCGATGGTCGAGGTTCGGACGTTCAAACCACTTCTCGTCGTAGGGCGAGGAGCCGCGCAGACGCAGTAGTGCTTCATGCACCGCTGTGAGTCGTGAACGCGACCACACCGAGTAGTACAACTTGAGCGGCTGCCACGCCGGACCATGTTCGGGATACCACTCGTCGTCTCCGGCGCGGTCGAATGCGAGGACGCTGATGTCATGCACCTTGAGATGGTCTGGGTGCGGATAACCGCGCTGGTCGTCGCCGTAGGTGATGATGACCTGCGGGCGATGCTCACGAATCACGCGAACGAGACGTCCGGTGGACTCGTCAATGTCCGCACGGTGAAAACACTCGGGATGCGAGTTGGCCGGTGACTCCGGCATGCCCGAGTCGCGGTATCCGAGCATCTCAACGTGTGAAAACCCGATCACTTCAGCCGACGCCGCAAGTTCCTTTGGTCGAAGTTCAGCAAGCAGTCGTTTGGCATCGTCACCTTCGACCCCGTGGAATGGTTGGCCAGGCTCTTTCAAAGCGGGATTGTTGAGGTCGCCCTCCTCACCTCCGGTGCAGCACACCAGCACCGTGTGGATGCCCTCGCGCGAGTACTTCGCGAGTGTCGGAGCACCCTTTGACGCTTCGTCGTCAGGATGTGCGTGCACGGTGAGGATGCTCAGCCGTTCATTCATGCGCAAAGCGCAGGCTACTCGCGCGCATCTCGTACTCTCGTAATCGATGGACGCAGCTTCGGCACGCAGGCTCGGCCTCGTTGCGACGGCGTTGCTGTCATCGGTGGTGCTCGCGGCGTGCTCCCGCGACGGTCGCACGCTTGCGCCGGCCCTGCCCGAGCAGAACGAAAGCATCGCCATCGCACCGACCGACACTGCGGCCTCGCTCGAACCGAGCGAATCGTTCTCGGTCACCGGCCCGTGGATGGAAGGCGGCGACATCGACCTTGCATTCACTTGTTACGGACGCAACGTCTCACCACCACTCGAGATCACCGGGCAGCCGTCGGGAACCGTCACGCTCGCCGTGCTCTTGCACGACGTGACGACACCTGACATCTTGTTGTGGACGATGGCGAATATCTCTGGCGGCACCGTCGCGATTGGCGAAGGAGCCACACCACCCGACGTGGTCGTCGCCACGAATAGTGACGGCAACCTCGGATACCAGCCGCCGTGCCCGTCCAGCGGCGAACGACGCCAGTACCTGCTCACCGTCTTTGCGCTCGATGCCGTCATCAATTCGGCCGGAATTTCGAATGCCGATGGCACCGTCGACGCCGACGCACTGTTCACCGCAGTGGAAATGAGCGCGTTCGACGTCGCTGAAAGTACGTTCTACGTCCAGGCCCCCTGAGCGGGACGAACTCACCTGGTGTCACCGGCGACCACGCAGCACGTTCCCCCACTGCTGCGGTCGAACCTGTGAGAATTGACGCATCGACCGCGCACTTGCTTCGCTTCCCGTCGCCTTGTGCGAGACGGATCTCGACGGTCGGTTGACCTCCGCCAACGACGCATTTCGAAACCTCGCTCTGGGTGGTGCTCCGCTCACGCTCGGCGTTGCTCCGTGGTCGCATGCAGTGCCGTCGCGACGCGCACAACTCGAGTCGCAGTGGCTTGCCGCGCGCGCGACCGACTCCTCGTTCGTCGCCAACTTTCGCGTGACCAACACCGACGGCACCGACGTCGTGATCGCATTTGCTGCACACCCCGTGCGCGACGGTGATGGTCACGTCACGCGCTACCTCGGCACCGCGCACGACATGACCGCCCTCGTCACCAATGACGAACTGAACGACCAGCTGGTCGGCGCACTCGATGCAGCGAACGACGCAATCGTCGTGTACGACGCGCATGAGCGACTCATTTTTGCCAATCGTGGAGCCGCCGAGATGCTCGGCATCAGCGAGGCTGCCCAGTCAGAAGAAGAAGCGTCGACGTTCTTCGACGCGGTACGCAATCAGGTGCCTCGCGAGGTGCTGGCGAACTCCACTCGCAGCTCATGGTCGGGCGAACTCGGCCATCGCAGTCCCGACGGCTTCATGCGCACGCTCGCGCTCACCCTTCACGTCGTGCGCGGTGCGGACTCGCGCATCGACCACTACTCGGTCATCGCCCGTGACGTGACAGAACACAAGCAGATGCAAGCCGAACTGCAGCGTCAGGCGACCCACGACGAGCTCACCGGGCTACCCAACCGCACATTGTTCTTGCGGCGCGTCGCCGAAGCGCTCGACCGCAGCCGCACGCTGCGACGCGGCGTCACCGTGATGTTCATCGACTTTGACGGCTTGAAGAACGTGAACGACACAATCGGACACCGATTCGGCGACCAGCTCATCGTGAGCGTCGGCAAGCGCCTCGTCAATGCGACACGACCTTCCGACGTGGTCGCCCGATTGAGCGGTGACGAGTTTGCGGTGCTCGCTGAAGGCGTAAGCGACGAGTCGCTCGCCCTCGAGATTGCCGAACGCCTGCGGGCGAGCATTACCGGGCAGCACGTGATCCACGGTGTCGAAGTCACGTCGGGCGCCAGCGTCGGAATCGCGATTGCCACGAACGCGCTGCTCGCGGAGCAGTCGCCCACCGATGCGGCGCTCACGTTGCTCGTCAATGCCGACACCGCGATGTACCGCGCGAAACAACGGGGCAAGGGTCGTTGCGAGATCTACAGCGAGGCGATGCGTACCCAGGCGCGCGATCGTCTCACACTCGGCTCTCAGCTCGAGCGGGCTCTCGCCAAGTCGGAGCTCGCGGTGGTGTACCAACCAATCGTCTCCATTCACACCGGTCGAGTGGTCGCAGTCGAAGCACTGTTGCGTTGGCAGCACCCTGAACGAGGCATGCTGACTCCTCCCGCGTTTCTTGACGTCGCCGAGGAAACCGGGGCCATCGGGCCAATCGGCGACTGGGTCATCGCTTCTGCCGCGCGCACGCTGCGCGAACTGATCGAAGAGGGAACGCTCGAGCGCTCGGTCACCATGCACGTCAACGTGTCACCGCGCCAACTGAGCGATGCTGGTTTCGTCGAGCGCACCACGAATTCAGCAGCTGCGGCGGGTATCGACCTCCGCCAACTGGTGCTCGAGTTCACCGAGGCGACTGCACTCGCCGGCAACCCTGCCATCACCCGCAGTCTGAATGCGCTGGCGCGACTTGACGTGCGCTTGTCGATCGACGACTTCGGTACCGGTTATTCGTCGCTCGCCCACTTGCGCAACTTCCGTGCTGCACAGCTGAAACTCGACGGCACCTTCATCCGTAACGTCGGGCGCGACGGCGCCGACGACCCCATCGTGCGTTCCATCGTGCAACTCGCCCACTCACTCGACATGTCGGTCGTGGCGGAGTGGGTGCAATCTGCCGAACAATTGCAGCGACTACGACTGCTCGGCTGCGACCATGCCCAAGGAAA